>JAYTGM010000185.1:0-6193 GCA_043733425.1 Terriglobia bacterium | reverse complement strand
GCAACTCCGTTCGGGCTTTCTGCTTTTCGCCTCTTTCGAGCAACGTAGCACCCAGATGGTAGTGGAAAGTAGCGTTGTCAGGATTGTTTCTGACCAGCGTGTTGAAAACCTGCAATGCGCTGTCATTCATCTTCTTCTTCAGGTAGATCCAGCCCAACGTGTCGGATACCGATTGCTTTAGTTCCGCAGTCGTGGCGCTCTGCTGGCTTTGTTGCGCGAAAGCAAGCGCCTGGTCGAGATCGTCTCCCGATTCCGCCATGAGAAAAGCCAGATCGTTTAACGCGTTCGCATTGTTCGGCTCCGCCGCGAGCAATTGGTGGTAGCGTGCTTTCGCATCGTTTACCCGGCCAGCGCCGATCAGCGACTGTGCCAGCGGAAGTAAGACCGCTGGCGACTTCGGGTTATCGCCTAAAGTCTTCTCAAGCACGCCGATTGAAGCGTTGTGGTCGCCGCTTGCATCGTAAGCGGCTGCCAAGGCAAGCTGAGCTTGCACGGACTTGGGTGCCGCAGCGGCTAACTGCCGGAATTGTTCGATCGCTAAGCCGGACTTCCCGGAAGCCATCGCCAGACGAGCGAACATTTGCCGCAACGGCGTGGAAGCCGGGGTGCGCTTGAGTTCGTCCGTGATAAGCTGAAGCGCTTTCGCGGGTTCGTTCTGCCCCTGATACGCTTGCGCGAGACCGGCTATAACTTCCGGATCTCCGGCGGATGAAGGTAACAGGCGGCGAAACATCTCTTCCGCATCCTTAAACCTGCCTTCCGCCAAGGCCAGCATGGCCACCCGGAAGCGTACCTGTGGTACATCAGGGAATTGCACGGCCAATGCGTTTAATTCCGACCGGGCTTGCGGATACTGGCCCACGGCGGTCAGACACGTGGCATGCATCAGCCTGGCCTGCGGATCGGCAGGCGCAGTCTTCACCAGTTCCTCCGAGACACTCAACGCGTCCTGCGGTTTTCCCTGCCCCAGGTCCAACTGCACCAGCGCGATCCTCGACGGAAGGTACGCCGGGTTCAATCTTCCCGCCGCAACCCATTCGCGGCGCGTATTATCCGTATCTCCTTTGCGCGCCAGAGCTGTGCCGAGCTGAAAATGCAGAGCCGGGTCAGAAGGCATTTTTACCAATTGGGCGCGCAGTTCCGTAATAGCCGGGTCCAGGTTCTCCTGCTTCCCTTCATCCAGCCAAACCAAAGCTCGCACCAGCTTCGATTCACTATCCGCCGGCTGGTCTTTCAGGACCATACTCAGCTGCTCCTCGGCTTCAGGCCATTTTCGCTGTAAAACCAACATTCGCACGATACGTTTGCGGTAAAGAGCGCTCTCTTTCGGATTGGCCGTCAATCCTTGGCGGTATTGCTCAAGCGCCTGATCGGGCTGATTAATGGATGCATAGAAGTCTCCCGCCAGTGCCCGCCCATTCGGAAATTCGCTTGGCCGGTTGGCAAGCTGCTGAATTGCGGTGTTCATCTCAGCAGTCTTTCTAGCAGCTGCGTAATGCCGTGACAGCCCGACGATGTAGTCTGCCTGCTTAGGGTTGTTCGCGACTTTCAGTTTCAACACTCCCTCGGCCTCATCGAGCTTCCCCGCAGCGCGGTACTGTGCGTAGAGAAAATCGTAAGCCGCGCCGAAGTTCTTGTTCGTTTCGATAGCCTTGCGCGCCACATCGATGGCCGTCGAGATCTGGCCATCGCGCGCCAGCGCCTGCGCCAGCCCAAGTGTGGCGTCTGCATCACCCGGCTTAGCGTCCGCCGCTCTGCGAAACGAGGCGATGGCGTCTGCGGGCTTCGATTCCACCATGGAAAGATAACCCTTCAACAAGTTGCCTTCGAAATCGCCTGGATTTTTCGCCAGCAGTTGTTGCGCGGCCTTCGCCGCTTGATCATAAGGCTGCTGAGGATGCTTCGGATTCGCGTTGTAAAGTGCCAGTGCCACTTCGCCCGACTTCGCGAGCGCGTCGCGGTTGTCCGGCATAATCTGCGTGGCGGACTGCAACTCTCGATAGGCTTCGAAGAGTTGGTTCTTCTTCAGCCGCAAGAGGGCAAGCCGATAATGCGCTTCACCGGAACGCGGAGTTTTCTGGATCGCTTTCTGATACTGGATTGCGGCATCGTCATATTTGCCGTTGTCGAAGAACCGGTTGCCGCGGTCGACGTAAACCTCGGAAGTCGAGCCACAACCGGCGAGTACAACCAGACCAAGCGTTAGAGCAAAGCGCTTGACAGGAAACGGGGATATCGGGGGAGTGAAACGGAAAGAAAAATAATTCAAGGTGACACGACCACTACAAGTCTAACGCGAGGCCCGGTATTAACTATCGGGCCTCGCAAGTAGAAACGAAACTATCGGTTGAACGGTTTAGCGGCGACGGCGAACAATGGTCAGACCTAAATTCACCTATGCCGAGGCCAGAATGCCGTAAAAACCCGGTTCCGGGGGCCCGGAATCGTGGCATCGAAAAGACGTGAGGTTGTGCGCATGATCGTAACATGTGTAATTTTTCGTACATTTAACAGTACTGTAGAAGTTGTATTTAGAACGGCATAGGCTATACTTCGATGGGTCCGATAATACTTCAATCGGATTTAAGAGGATCGCAATGAAATATTTTCGGATGTCGCTAGCGTTTTCTGCTGCTCTACTTATCGGTCAGGCCGCCAGGGCAGACATATATGCCTATAGCAGTTCGGGGTCTAATCCGGCCCAGGGTTGGCAGGGAAATCTTGGACTTGACTTCGATGTGAATACAGCGATTCAGGTTACAGCACTTGGAGTTTACGACTTCAACCGCAGCGGGTTCGTGTCGGCCGGTAACAGCGTTCAGGTCGATATTTATAACCGGGATACCCAAAGCATTGTGACGCCGATTGCGGTCTTCATGCCTGGTATAGAGTATCAGCTTGCTCCGGGCGGTCACGATATTCTGCAGGCAATAACCCCCACACTGCTCGGCGTGGGACACTACAGCGTGGTGACATTTGCATTTTCATCCACTTTTCCAAATTCCAACACCAACGGAGACGTTTCGTTCTCGGGCACAGACAGCGGTAGCGGCCAAATTTCGTTCGTCGGGGGAGCGCGTTATGACTCAAACACTGAGACAGCCGACTTTCCCACTACTATCGACAGCGGACCATACAACCGGTATGATTCAGGCACGTTCGCCTTTGTCACTGCCACACCTGAGCCAGGGTTCTACGGACTCTTGGGCTTGGGCCTCAGCGGTTTGTTCGTCGCTGTCCGACGTCGCCGCGCCTAGTCTTTTCACTTTCTACTCGTTCTAACGAATGGCCTGCCCGGCAAAACTGCCAGGCAGGCCATCTTTTTTTGCTGATAAAGATGATCCGCCAACCGGGCCGTTATGACTACATAACGGTAGCCATTCCGACGAGACAGGTGCGCTTCTCGTCGAGCCATGACCAGTTCAGCTTTTTGAGACTTCTGGTGCCCCTGCTGGGCGGCCCTGCTGATTTCGACGGTCGCCACGTCCCAGATAGCTCACTCTCATCAACCAGCCAAACGGCTGCCGAGGTTTGAGGACTATCAGGTCACGGAGGTTTTCACTCGCTCACCGCATCCGCCGATACCAGGACACTCCAGGAATGCAGTGCCCGCAGGATCTCAGCAACATCGCTGTTTCGGCTGTAGCGTTCCATTGCCATGTATCGCTGTCGTAATGAGCTCGGCCCGCTTTGACATCGAAATCTTCCAAGTCGTCGTTACTCATGGGTGAACCCCTCTCTGCTGACGTGATGCAGCCAAAACCGCCCCGGAAGCATTACTACCCTGTCGCGCGAGTTCAAAACGAAAACAATCGGCTAAACGGCTTGTCAGCGGCCGCGAACAATAGCCAGACCGAGTCCACCCATACTCCGGGCAAGAAGACCGTAAAAATCGGGTTCCGGCGTGGCCGTGATCGTGGCATCGAATAGGCGTGAGAACTAGAGAGTAGCCGTAAGACCATAAGCCATTCGCGCTGACCGGCGCTGTACTTATTTGTTCCCGAAATCTATGACTTCGGGAAATGCTCTAACATTCGGCGGTAAACGGTTTCAGCGAACCGCGTAGCCGCTTGATCGGCGGCCTCGGTACCGAACGCAAGTACGGGAACCGTAATCCGCACCAGCGCCATATCCGTGCGATTGTCGAACACGGCATCCCATGCGCGATGCGCCTGTAGCTGCTGATCGAATGTGTAAACCCCTTTAAAGGTCTGAAACCAGTACAGAACCACCCGCTCGCTGTCGTCTTTCTTGATGCGGTAGTAATTTACCGGAAACGATTTGCCATCGCCGGACGAAACGCGGCTCAAATGCGAAGCGATGGGGTTCCAACCCGCCCCGGGCAGGCACACTTTCGGATCGTGGGCATTCTTCGCCCGGAGCTGCGTTTTGTAGTACGCGACGAACAGTTCCGCTTCAACTGGAGTCGACGGATTACTGTACAGGCGCGCCACAAAATCGTCGGGCCCAAGCATTTCCAGGGCATCCGGCGCAATGCTTTCTTCCCCAGTCTGGGTCCAGCCATCCATCGTAAAAAGAAGACTTGCCAAAGGCGGCGGCGAGGGCAAAAACGGCGCCCGCCGCAGCATGTGGGAAAATACTGCCTGCGCGGCAAAAATTGAAATGGCGGCCGCAAGAATAATTTGGCGCCGCTTCATACTGCCCCCAATTCACGGCGGCGAAGGAAGCCGCGGATCAGCCGGTGCGCGCCCCATACCATCAAGAAGCCCACAGCGAACGCGACCCAGCCCACTACCTCGTGGAAAGTTCCTTCCGTCCACTTCATGTCGTATTTGCCTAGCACGCCCGTGGAAGTAATCCGCAAAGCGTTAATGGCAATTGCGGACGGGATGGCAAGTAGAGTCACCACCGTCCGAAGCCACAGGCGGGTTTCGAAAAAGTAGCCGTATACCAGGCAAAAAAAGAACAGCGTGATGAGAGAACGCAGACCACTGCAGGCTTCCACCACCGAGAGCCTCATGTGGGTAAGTTGCAGAATATTGCCTTCCCGGATCACGCTGAACCCGAGTGCTTCCAGCATGCTTTCGGAAATGCGCGTGGCCAGAAGCTGCAGAGGTTGCGTGAGTTCGCCATAAAGGACGTCAGGCACCGGAAAAGTAAACAGTAAAAGGCAAAGGGGGAAGGAAAACCGGCGCAGTCTGGGCCAACCTCCCAATACGAGCAGGCACCCGGCCAGCGAAAACAGGAAAGCAAAGCGGGAGAACGTAGAGGAATTGCCTAGTACAGCGACCGTTCCGACAAACGCTGCGAAGCCCAGAAATAAAAGAGCCCAAGCGCTCGGGCTCCCTGCCGGGTCGAGAAGTGCTTTGCGTCCGTCCCAAACCAAAAATAAGGCCACCAAAGGAGCGAAGAGCCCGTGGGCCATATCGTCGCTGAATAGCAGCACCCGGCCCGTCATCGTCAACATAGGGTAATAGCAGGCCACCAGAAGCAACGTGAGCACGCCAAATATCCAGAGCTGCGATCGCTCTAGATTGGGGGGACCCTGTGCCGGGCGCTCTATGAGGACTGTTGCCAACTGACCTTTAGTCTATTCGGATCAAAAAACGAAAAAAAGGCGGACCCGGTTTTTTGAAACCGAAGTCCGCCCAACAGCCTACAGTAGTGCAAAACAAATTGTCTAGCTAAACAACCGCTTTAGAAACACGGCGCCGTTTAACCGCAAAAACCAAACCGCAGAAACCGGCACCCAGCACCGCGAAGAACGCCGGCTCGGGGGTAGCGGTCACACTTACGTCACCGATTGCCGCACCGAAGGACGGATTCCCCGTATTGGGATCCTGGCTCGCGAACGTAATAGTGGTTGATGCAGAAGAGGCAGTGAAAAGCAGCGTCTGCTTGGTCCATGCATTCTCGAAGGCAGGGTCGGAGTTGCTACTCGGGCTGTTTTGAGAATACAGCATACTAGTATTTCCCGCGCTAACCTTAACGCTCTTGACGAGGGGATCGCCATCAGCGTTGCCGTTCAGGTAGTAGGTGAGGGCATATTGTCCATTCGCGACTGTATTAATGGTCTGGCTGATGCTGCCGACGGAACTGCCGTCCAGATCCACGCTGCCGAGTTGACCGTTCGGTCCTGTCCAATAGGTGCCGATCCAATCGATGCTTCCTGAGTCGACCATCCACGATGTCGCAAAGGTGTCGCCTGCGTAATACGTCAAATAGCTGTTCG
>JAYTGM010000184.1:0-6211 GCA_043733425.1 Terriglobia bacterium | reverse complement strand
GGAGATTGCTCCCGTTCACAATGATGCCGCGTACCAGATTCATTTCAGCACCTCGCCGGAATCGCAGGATTTTGCAAATTTGGGTGGCGGGATGCTGGTCGGCAGCTCTGGCCTTCTCGCAAACGGCAACACCACCCCCCACCGTGCCTGAACCGGTTCGATCGTCCATCACGGTGGTGGAAAACGTGATCACGGAAACGCCGGCCAGCATCAGCGAAATCTCCGCGCATGATCTGGCGCAAACCCCGGGAGTGAATATCGATGACCGGTTGCGCGAAGTTCCGGGCTTCTCGCTTTTCCGCCGGACTTCGAGCGTTGTCGCGAACCCGACCACACAGGGCGTTTCACTCCGGGGCATCGGCAGTTCCGGTGCCAGCCGCTCACTGGTCCTGTGGGATGGCACGCCCATGAACGATCCGTTTGGCGGCTGGGTGTATTGGACGCGCTTTCCACCAGAAGATTTGCGGCGAGTGGAGATTTCGAAGGGGGCTTCCACCAGTGTATTTGGCGATCAAGCCATGGGCGGTGCCATCGGCCTGTTCAGCCGCGAGGCCGACCGCGCCCACGTCTACGCCGGCTTCGAGGGCGGGACGCAAAGCTCACGCGATTTGTGGACCGGCGCTTCAAACCTCTGGCGTAACTTCGCCCTGTCCGCCTCCGCAAGAGCCTACCGCACGGATGGCTATTTCGTGGTCCCTTCCACTGTCCGCGGTGCCGTGGACCAGCGCGCGAATGTGGAATTCGTGACCGGCAACTTCCGCTTCGATACGTTCTCCGGCGCGCACCGGCTTTTCGCCGAACTGAATATTCTGGCCGAAGACCGCCAGAACGGAACCATCGCGACCCACAACTCCACCGGACTCGGCACAGCATCGCTGCACTTTGTGGAGGGTCTTTCGCATAACGAATTTTCTTTTCTGGCGTTTCGTTCAGAAGAGCAGTACCACAGCACGTTTTCAGCAGTTGCCGCGAACCGAAATACGGAACGTCTCACCAGCCGCCAGACCGTGCCCGCTAACGGCAATGGAATCGACTTGCTGTGGAACCACCACGCTTCCGAATGGAACTTTGCCGCGGGTACGGATGTGAATCAGAGCCGTGGGTTTTCCACCGATGCCGTGTTTCCCACGGGTCGCCGCTATGGTGGCGGCACCATCCTGCAGCATGGTGAGTTCGTGCAGACGGACGTGCGCTGGAAGCAGATGCGCTTCTTTCTGGGCGCGCGGCACCAGTACACCGGCTTAGGCAATCAGTTCCTGAATCCATCGGCCGGCTTCGTATACGGGGTCAACAATTGGAAGCTGCGCGGTTCCGCCTACCGTGCGTTCCGCTCTCCCACGCTAAACGAGCTCTATCGGGAATTCCGCGCGGGCAACACGGTTACTCAAGCCAACGCCGGCCTGCAGCCCGAGACCCTTCTTGGAGCCGAAGTGGGCGCGGATTACCTTACGGAAAACGGAGCGATCCGCGTCACCGCCTTCCGCAACGCTCTAGCCCATCTGATCACCAATGCAACCCTTTCTGTCTCCCCAACTCAGATCATCCGCCAGCGCCGCAACGGTGCCGATTCCCTTTCAAGGGGCGTGGAAGTGAGTGCCATGCACCGCTGGCACGAATGGCGCGCGGAAGCTGGCTATCTTTATGTGGAAAGCCGCTACGCGACAGGCGCGCGCGTGCCGCAGATTCCCAAGCACCAAGGCTCCGCGCAACTCAGTTATGAGAGGGGCCGGACAGACCTCTCGGCGGGCATTCGCGTCTATGGCCTTCAGTATGAAGACGATCTGAATATCTTCCGCCTGCCGGGCTTCGCGTCCGTGCAGTTACTCGCGCGCGAACGCCTGACGGATCAGTTCAGCCTCTCCGTCGCATTCGAAAACCTGCTCGATCACCAGTACTACACGGGCTTTACGCCCACCCCAACGATCGGGGCACCAAGGCAAGTCCGCGCCGCTCTTCGCTGGACCAAGTAATCTTTTTGTCCCGATTTCGCCCCGAATTGCGCTTTACCTATCAAGAGGAAGCCATGTTTCGTGACGCGTTCAGAATCCTTACGATCTCTTTGCTAAAAGCGGCTACTGCGAAGAACAAGGAAGCGACTGTTTCGGATGCGAAAGCCCTGCTGGATAAACCGATCTCGCCAGACGAAGCGGCTCTCTCAGCGGCAGCGGAAGGTTTCAAGAATCAAGTAATTCGAGCCGCTCTGCAATCGGCCCCAGGCGATGACGTTTCTGAAGATCTCAGGAAATTTGTGGGAGAGATATCCAAACAGAACTTTGAGGGGATGGCTCCAACGGCGGCGCTGAACAAGGTCATCCAGAAGGTGAGCCCATTTAAGAAGCCGGATGGTAAACCAGATTCCATCTCAAAGTTGGCAACCGAAATTTAAAAAAAATTTCGGTTGCCACTGAAACTGGCTGTCAACGAAATCGCAACTGCATTTGGAGAGCTAGCTAAAGACACGCCTCAATGGCAATTGCGACAAAACTTCGATAAGGAAATTCCGAACATAGTAAAAAACTCAATATCCGCACCGGGCTCACAGGGAATGATTCAACTGGCAAAACTTACACGGCAAGCGAGATCGATCAGAGCGCCAAAGAATTGGGTGCCGATGTGTTGGCGAATAAGCCGCCTGACATTGCACAAGGCGTGGTCGCTGACAGCAGGCAGGCGTTCAGCATTTTCCCGAGACTTCCCACGCCTATGGCCGCAATATTGTCAATGAATACATCGCTGTGCAGATCGTCGTCAGGAATTTGAATAAGGACCAGGGGTTTCTTGTTCACGACGTGGAGTTCGCCGTGAACGCGGACCCTCGCGGACGCCTCGGCCGGTTTTACTCGGGGCGCGATAACATCGTTGTTCGCGCGCTCTCTCCGCCTCGCAGCAGAATACAGATCCCAGGAACATCGTGGTGCATACAGCTACGGGAATCGGCTCTCTTCTGACCGCTATCGCCCCTCTCTACCTGGGGGCTGTAACGGACGCAGCGGGGGTTTTGACTACTTTCAATACCGCTCTCCACAAGTACTGGAAAGATCTGAGTTTCGACCAACTAAACCTGCTGAACGACACTGGCTTTTCCTCCGCCTCCAACTCGCGGACATTCGTTCCGAAGACCGGATCAGCCATGTTCGTTGCGTTCATCCCATCCAGGCAATTTTCAGAAGGCTGGTGGACGCAGTGTTGCGTGGACCAAATTTTCGTCGGGTCCACAGATAATTCAGGAGCGCTGGAGCCGCTGATTGCTTCCTATCCCAAATCTTCGGTGACCGCCAATGGCATCGACGTGGATCTGGCTTTGCAAAGCTGTACGTTTGACGATCCGGCTCGCAACTTACCTGTCCCAGCACGTCAGTCGGCGATGTGGATCTCAAGGCCGCGAAAGAAAAGGTCACGTGCTCGCTGGCGGGCCGCAATTTGGAAAAGATCGCGAAGGTGCGCCTGTTCAATGCCGAAGACAGCGCCGACCCCGCAACCGTTGACGGAGTAGTGTCCGTGGGTGGAGGAGATTCCACTTCGGCTTCAGTTGTCTTCCTGGCCGACGCTCTCAAGAAGATGAAAGGTCGCTCGTATAGCCTCGGCTATCGATTTGACGACAGGCAATGACACGTCGCACACCGTGACGATCAACGGCTATCATCTGGAGCCAGTGAGGAAGTTGAGCCTGACTCATTCAAGCGACTCGGTGGAAGTGGATATTGATCCGCCCTCGCTCGGCAATGAGAACGAAATTAAGTTTGTGCTGAAGGCCGCCGATCTCAAGAAATTCGGAACAACGGCGGTCAATCTGAAGTTGGAACTGGTTACCGACAAAAACGTTCATGTGAGGGTATTGGGCGATTCGCTTTCCTTCAAGGGCAAAAAATAGCAAGTCTAGCGGTTGAGAGTTAACAGCCGCTCCCCGGCGGCATCCAGGGTTTCGAATTTCTTGCAGAAGCAGAAGCGCATGCGTTGGGCGCCGTCTTCCGGGTTGGAATAGAAGCTTGAGCCTGGCACGCCCGCTACACCGGCGTGCTCTAGAAGGTGATGTGCAAACGCTATGTCGTTTTTGAAGCCGAAGGCGGAGATATCTGTCATTACGTAGTACGCGCCGCCGGGCATGAAGCAGCGGAACCCGGCTTGTTCGAGTAGCGGGAGCAGGCGGTCTTTGCGGTCACCGTATTCCGTGGAGAGTCCCGCGAAGTAAGAATCGGGAAAGCTCAGCGCCATCGCGCTGGCGTGCTGCAATGGCGATGCGGCGGCTACAGTAAGAAAATCGTGCACCTTGCGAATAGAATCGGTGAGTGCCGGGGACGCGATAACCCAACCCACGCGCCAGCCAGTGACAGAGAACGTCTTGCTCATGCTGTTGATCAGGATGCAGCGGTCGCGTAGGCCGGGGATGGTGATCATGGGGACGTGCGTTCGACCGCCGTAGGTGATGTGTTCGTAAATTTCGTCCGTGATGGCCAGCGCGTCGAACTCCTGGCAGAGCCTCCCGATGAGCTCTAGTTCTTCGCGCGTGAACACCTTGCCAGTGGGGTTGTTCGGCGTGTTGATAATGATCGCTCTAGTTCTGCAGGTAAAGGCGCTGCGCAGTTCCGCTTCATCGAAGTGCCACTCCGGTGCGTGAAGCCGGACCGTCTTGCGCACTGCGCCGCAGAGCTTAATATCGGGATCGTAGTTCTCGTAATAGGGTTCGAACACGATCACTTCATCGCCCGAATTTACTGTTGAAAGGAGGCTGGCGACCATACCTTCCGTTGCACCGCAAACTACCGTGATCTCGCGCTCCGGATCGACCTCGAAACCGTAAGTGCGCTGGTACTTCGCCGCGATGGCGTCGCGCAGCACTTTCGCTCCCCATGTGATGCTGTACTGATTAAAATCCGCATCGATCGCCGCGCGTGCCGCTTCTTTGATTTCCGCGGGCGCACCGAAATCGGGAAAGCCCTGGGCCAGATTCACCGCGTTGTGGCGTATGGCGAGCCTGCTCATTTCCCGAATGACGGATTCGGTAAAGCGGCTGGTGCGTTCACTTTGGAAACGGTTCACGTGTTTTGATCGTGCCACAAATCGCGCGATATACTTAGCGGTCGATGCTACGTATTCTTGCACTTCTGACCTTCTCCGCGGCGTTCGCGTTAGCCGCAGAATCTGACCCCATTCAAAAAGTTGAGCGCGATTTCGGCAAAGCGCTGGCGGGCAACGACATTCCCGCTCTCGATAAATTGATTTCGCCCGACATGATTTACACGCACTCCGGTTCCAATACGGATACGAAGGCGACTTACCTGGAAGCTCTAAAAGGCGGCAACCAGAAGTACACCATGTTCGAATACGACAAGCTGGACAGCAAGATGTATGGGAACACGGCGCTGGTTTTCGGCGTGGTGCATGTGAAATCGATCACGAAGGGAGCCCCCAGCGAATCGCACCTGCGCATTCTGCACGTTTGGGTGAAGCAGAAGGGCACCTGGCAGTTGGTCGCGCACCAATCGACAAAGATGCCGTAAGAGCCTCGCGCACCGTACACGCCGCTCCTGCGATGATGTACGGAATGCGTTTTGCTCTTCTGTTCGCGATTGCCGTATCCTCATATGCGCAGGTAAACCCTGCTCTCTTTCAGGCTTTGGAATGGCGCAATATCGGGCCGTTCCGCGCGGGGCGCTCCGTGTCTGCCACTGGTGTTCCCGGTGACCCGAACACCTTTTATTTCGGTGCGGTGGGCGGGGGCATTTGGAAATCCACCAATGCCGGCATCACGTGGTCGCCGATTTTTGACGCGCAGCGGGTTGCTTCAATTGGGGCGATTGAGGTGGCACCTTCAGCACCCTCCACCCTCTACGTTGGGACCGGGGAAACCGATATCCGCTCCGACACTGCCATGGGCGACGGGGTTTATAAATCGACCGATGCCGGACGGACGTGGCGCAATATGGGGTTGCGCGATTCGAAGCATATCGGGCGCATTCTGATCCATCCGAAAGATGCGAACACCGTGTTTGTTGCCGCTTTGGGGCATACCTACGGACCGAATGCGGAGCGGGGCGTATACCGATCGAAAGATGGCGGTGCCACATGGCAGAAGGTTCTGGATCGCGGGCCTGAAGTTGGGGCGGTGGATCTTGCCTGGGACCCCACAACGCCTGGAACCATCTACGCCAGCACGTGGGCCGCGCGGCGCACGCCGTGGAGCCAGTATCCGCCCAACAACCTGCCCGGAAGC
>JAYTGM010000183.1:0-2170 GCA_043733425.1 Terriglobia bacterium | reverse complement strand
CTTTCGTTGCGCCTTCCTCGCCCAGAACGCCATCGTCGGGAAAAGTTTCAGCAATCGCGGCGACAATCAGCTTCTCGCATTCCTTATCCGCGACGGTCACCGGCGATTCGTCATCTTTGACCTCGTGCCCAATGCCGCCCTCGCGGTATTTCAATGCCAATGCGCCCGCTCGCCGCGCCAGATCCCGACCGAAGGCGAGTTCCTTCTCGTAGTTGCTCATCACGTTCAGGTTAGAATACTTTCGGATGCAAAATTTCCGCGACTTCGATGCAGGGCCGGACCCCTTTGGACAGATGTGGCACGTTCGCTTCAAGTGGTTGCAGACGGCCATTTCGATTCGTCATAGCGATTCCGTGGATGTGAAGTTCCTGCTCGAAAGCGGTACGGAAACCATGCAGAAGACCATCAGCATGCCACTTCCCGAGCTTCTACTCGTAGCAAAAGAGAGCGGCATCGCGATGACGGACGCTTGGTGCTCCCGCTTAGCGATGCAGCACGTGAAGCACCTAATCGCATCCGGCGACGACATGGAGAAGGATCTAATTACCGTGTCTTCGAGTGACTTGACCAGCTATGACCGCGCGGTGCGGGAGTGGGAAGCGGGCGAAGTGCGCCGAATCCGCGGCGCGGCGTAATTCCAGCAGGAGGTTCATAAGCGATGCGTGTGTTCCCGATTTTGACCGGGCTGATGTTGCTTGGGGTTACGGCGGCATACGGCGACGAACAGGCCGATTACAAGCAGGAAGTGAAACGCCTGCAAGAGCGGGTGGATTTGCTGGAAGCCAAGATGGCGATCCTGATGGCTACCCAACCGACGGTTCCCGCTATTACCCAGGCCATCACCCAAAATGTCGCGATTCCGCCACCGCCGAGGGAGGTGACGCCGCCGGAACTGATACCTGAGATCGGGAAGATTGGAGCGCAGGTGGGTGTGGTATCGAGCGGGTCCGCGAACCCGTTCCATCTGAACAACGGGCTCGATACAGCGGGCTTTATCGATCTGCCGATGTTCGAACCCAAAGCGCTGCACGGCAAGATCAGCTACGAAATCCGGATCGGACTCTCACAGGCCAAAACCAAGTTTGCGACGACTTCGAATGTCGCCCAAATTGCTAACCTGGCGGCCCTCACGGCATTCAACCCGAGCAGCCCGGCACGGAATCTGATCGACGCCGTAAACGGCACGGGAGCCGCCCCGTTTTCCGTGACCGCGGTTACAGAGACCCGCTCGAAGCTGCTGCAGGTGATTCCGTTCAGCCTCCGGTATACAGCGACAGGGCTCGATCGCTTTCGCTTGCGGCCTTACGCTGTACTGGGCTTTGGAGCTTACGTAACTCTGCACAACCAGACGCCCACAGTTGCGCTGCTACGTCCGGATTCCATGCTCTCTGCTAGCCAGTTGGCCCTACTGAGACAGGCGTTCGGAAACGGGCCGCTGGTAGGGGGACAGCTCGCCCAATCGGTGGAGTTGCAATCACGGGGCCTGCCATTCGGTGCCGGCAATCTGGATTTCGGACTGCATACGGGAGGCGGGTTGGAACTCCGTTTGAACCGAAGCCTCTCGCTGGGGTTCGACGCCCGTTACAACCGGCTTTCCAGTGGCCAGACGCTGGGGACTTTTGGAACCCGCGTCGGCCTTCACTTCTGATCAAGACCCGATGAGCAGTTTGTGCCCGGTTGGTGATACGCTGCCTGATTCAGGCTCATCGGTAACAGCGATTGCGGTCACGCCACTGGTAAGTACACTGCTTTCAAACCTCACTATTGCACGGTTCTGAGCGTTGGGTTGAAAGACACCCGCGCTGACGATGGCCGGTGCCGTGCCGCGAATGAGCCAGAGCTGATACGCACGGCCCGCCGGCAGGGCCGGCAATTGCGAGCCATAGAAGATGACTTGTGAACCGCTGGCAAGCAGCGCGTGACCCTCGATATCAGACCCTCTGACGGTGGCGCGAAGCCTGACCAGTTTGAGGTTTGGATCAGCCAAGACCGAAGCTGCTTGCGAGGGGGATTCCAGGCGCTGGCGGGCTGTCGCCAATAACGCCTTGTACTGCACCAGATCCCGCTCGAGTTGTTGCGTGCGGGTTTGTGCGGCGGCTAGCTGGCGCTGTTCTTCAGAGACATCGGGTTTGGGCTGCGGCGCGGTGGCTGCCACGTACTTGCGATTCGC
>JAYTGM010000182.1:0-15645 GCA_043733425.1 Terriglobia bacterium | reverse complement strand
ATCGCAAAGCGGCAAACTATTCTCGATATCGCTTACCAGCTCCATCCGGAACGGCTCGTCCGCCGACCTCCGCAGCATCCCTCTTTGCCCGAAGCCGTTTGGATCAACCCACCAGCTTCCAAGAAGGAAAATACTCCTTAAACTTTTATCCCGCTGGTCTCCTTCTTGTTGACACGCTCCGGTAGTGCTGATTTCCGTGACTTATAGGAGATCGGTGGAGGCAGCATTTTTGAGTGATGCTGCGAGCGAAGCCCCGGTACGCTCTCACATGGTAAATACCTGTTCTGAGCGCCACCCTTATCCAGCCGCGAGCCACGTTGAGGACCGGGAAACGACATTTATTATTGATAACCCGATTTGTATTACCTGGAAGAACGGAGCTTTCGGAATATGATAGTTGTTCGAATTCACTATTTCAACGTTTCTAGCCTTACCAACATACGATTTCAAAGCCTTCGCCGCCGGGGGTGCAAAGCTGAAGGTAGTGAACGCAAATAATCAGCGTGTGCTGGCCGAAATCAACGCGTGAGTCAGCGTATGATGAGAAGACAACGAATTGTCACTTGAGCAGGCAATCATTGAAGCCGTACGAACGCGCCCTGTAAATAAGTAATGGGAGGTCCTGGACGATGCTGCCAGACTCCAGGTAGAAGCCGGGTCGAAGTCCCCATTCCGCAATTTGAAGGGCCTCTGGGCCTACCTTCACGGTTCGATCTTCTCTGAGGAATTGGACGTGAAACAAGAAAGAAATGTGTCGTGGTGATTTCCGAGGGATGATGTTTGCGGCTGCAGCGGAGATCGGCGGCTGGCACATTGGACACCCTGGCGCCCTTCCGGTATCGGTTTTGCAGTTCTGACTTCGTTTGGACAACGCGGTTCGCGAATGATAAGCTACTGCTGCCTCATATTTTTACATTGTGTTTCGTATCGTATGCACCGGGAAAGTGGATACCGATTCACACCGTCACCATAATCGGAGATTGAATGTATCGCACGCAGAGAGCAATTCTACTTGGCTTCATAATTGTTTTTGGATCTACGCTCGTTGTTGCCCAGCGGATTCCACCGGGTACCGGGAAAGCCGCCGGTGCCGATGGTTTGGACAATAACTTCCTGATCGTCTCCGATAACACCAGTCCGGCAGACGACTCCACGCGCCGCAATTTTCCAGGTTTCGCATCTATCGTCAGTCGGCGGCCGGCCATCTGGGCAATTCCATTCGCTGGAACGGGCTGGGTCGCGCCTGAAGCGGATCAGTCTGAGGATAATCGGACTCCGGTGGAGGTCTACAAGGGCACCACTACGTACCAAATTATTTTTCCTGACCCGCAAACCGCTCTTTCGGTGTCCGTGCTGGCCGATGATAGCGTGCAAGTGTTTCTCAACAAAACCAAGGTGGCGACCGGCCCTAATCCGGGGTATGGACAAGCCGCCCAGTTCACCATTTCCTCTTTTGACGCGACAAATACGATGATATTTATCGTGGACAACAGCACCGGCGCGTCTACGGGGCTGGACGTTATGTTCTCTGACGCAGGGTCGACCTCCGGCGGCTTTTACCCTGTGATCTCCTCCCCTAGCCGGTACTTGGCGCTTGCGGCTACCGATCCAATCGATGGCGCGACGGGGCAGTTCTTCGATGTTTTTGCGGACCTAAAGCTGGGCGGACCGCTCGGTCTGGGCTTCTCGCGGTACTACGGCTCTCAGCTTTCGGCTACCGGCTTCACCACCTCGCTCGGCACCAACTGGATGAGTAACTTCGATGTCAGTCTGAAGTCAGCCGGAACCAAGGCGCAAGTCCTCCTTTTCCCCGGCACTGTGGTGGAATTTAAGAAGACCGGCACAAACTGGTCACTCGTTTCCCCGTTCGATATTCCTTACATCCTGCAGCAATCGGGCCCATCTTTTACGTTTTCAAATCCATACACCGGGACCAGCTACCTGTTCTCTACCGCTGGGGCTTTGACTGGGGTTTCCGATCGCGATGGTAACACTCTCGCCGTCACACAAGGGCCGAATGGGCCATCCCAGGCATCCTGGGGCCCGTACACCTTTACATTCAATTACACCGGGAAGCAATTGACAAGCGTTCGCGATCAAGCCGGGCGCGAAGTGCGATACGGTTATACGGGACCCCTGCTTACCTCCTACACGGATCTGACCCAGCAGGTTTACAAGTACTCGTACACCGCCGCAGGCAAACTCACCGGGTTGATGACTCAGAAGCAGTATCCTTTGGGCGAGATACCCGTTATCCAGACCTACGACACCGCAGGGCGTGTTGTGACGCAAACCGACGCCGCCAACAACGTTACCGCTTTCGCTTATGACGGCAAGAACGGCACGAAGATCACCGCTCCCACTGGCCAGGTGAACGCGCAGGCAAGCGACTCGAATGGAAGCGTAGGGCTGCTGACGAATGCGTTGGGAGCAGCGGCTAAATTCGCCTACGATGCCTCGAATCGCAGAACCGCGATTACGGACCGCTCGGGAAATACCGTTTCATACACTTATGATGCCGCCAGCGGTGCACTGGCGTCCCGCAAAGATCCTCTCGGGAACTTGACCAATTTCACCTACACTCCCCAGCAGCAGGCGGGCTCAACTTTTTATAATCTCTCCGGTGTAACATATGCGGACAACACAAAAACCGCGCTCACGTACAACCCACAGGGCGATGTGACCGGCGTGACCCGCCGTGATGGATCCGTACTGGGTTATGGTTACGATCAGTTCGGACGCACCACCTCTTACACAGCTCCGAATAACGCGGTCACGCTCTTCAGTTACAACAACGATTTCACAATTGCCGCAGTGCAGGACGTATTGGGAAATCGCATTTCCTTCTCCTATGACGCAAACAGCCGGCCCTCGAAGATTATCGATCCGAATGGGTCCGTGGAGGCTCTGAGCTATGACGCGCGCGGTGCGATCAAGTCTTTTACCGACCCCACAGGTGCTACTCTTACCACCTCGTATGACGCCGATGGGCGGGTGAGTGGGATCACGAACTGGTATGGCGGAACTACCGTCTACTCCCGGACCTTGGATGGCAAGCTGGCCAGCTATACCGATTCTTTGGGGAACGTCAGAAAGTTCACCTATGACACCTTACTGCGGCCAGCGTCGTTGACCAACCCGCTGGGCCAGACCCTGCGGTTCACACGGGATGCGGTGGGCCGTCTGCTGTCGCTCTCGAATGACAGCGGTGTTCGCGCGGCTTATACCTACACACCGGAAGGACAGCTTACTTCTTTTAAAGATTCTTTAGCGCGCACCTGGACGTATGGGATCGATGCTGCCGGGCGGCGATCCTCGGTTACCACACCTCTCGGCAACAAGACGGCTTTCACATTCGATAAGCTCAATCGTTTGGCGAGCGTCACCGATGCGCTTGGTTCGCTGTCATCGCTTCAGTACGATGCGCTGGGACGCCCCATTCAGATCAGCCTTCCGGGAAACCTGGTAACGAAAATTGCGAGAAATACACTTGGGCTGGCTACCGCCATCACCGACCCTAATGGCAATGTGTGGACCAGGAGTTACGATGTGTTAGGCCGGGTTGCGAGCCGCACAGATCCGCTGGGTAATGTCACTTCTTACTCATATAACGGGTTTCGCCTTTCCGCTTCGACCACGCCGACTGCCACGCTTTCCGTCACCTCGGACGCCGCCGGGCGAATCACCTCAAGAAGCTATTCGGACGGCACCAAGCTCAACTATAGCTACGATGCGGCGGGCCTCTTGATCGGCTCGGACGGTGTGTCGCTGAAGCGGGATGTCGCCGGACAGATGACAATCTCGAACGGCATCGCTGTTCAAAGGGATCCGCTGGGCCGCGTCACCGGGCTTCAGTATGCCGACGCGAAATCGATCACCTATCTCTACAGCGCATCCGGCAAATTGTCCCAAATGACGGATTGGACAGGCGCTGCCACCACTTTTAGCTACGATGCAGCCGGGGAGATGAAATCTATGCAACTCCCGAACGGCGTCAGTTCCACCTACGCTTACGACGCCGATGGGCGGCTTACGCAACTCAATACCGGATCGCTGGCCTCCATCAACCTGACTCGCGATTCCACGGGCAAGATCACCTCGGCCGATCGTAATCTTCCGGTCGCGCCGGTAGTTCCCGACGCAGCGCAGTCTTACACTTATGATGCCGCCTCGCAATTGACTACCGCGACGATGGATGCATCCGGGCGCGTGACCGCGCAGGATAGCCGGACGTACACCTGGGATGGCGCGTCTCGCCTGACATCGTTTACCGATGCGGGCACGCCGGTTTCCATGACGTATGACGCACTTGGCGAAATCGCCTCATTGACCAACGGCGGCGGGACCCAGAATTACGTCTTCAATTACGCCTTGGGACTTCCGGCACTCTCGGTAGTCCAAAAAGCCGGTAGCGATCTCCGGTACTATGCTTATCTTCCCGACGGCAGGTTACTCTACAGCATTGAGGCCGCGGACAACAGCCATAAGTTCTACCACTTCGACGAAGCCGGCAATACTGCGTTTCTGACGGATGACAGCGGCAACGTCACCGATTCTTACGCGATCACTCCGTACGGTGAAATGGTGTATCACCCCGGCACTTCCGACAACCCGTTCACCTTCCAGGGCCAGTACGGCGTCATTCAGGAAGCCAGCGGGCTTTACTATATGCGGAGCCGGCATTATGAAGCTCAGACCGCTCGCTTTCTCTCCCGCGACACCGTGGTGGTGACGGACCCCCGCGGGGTGACGCCATATAACTATGCGCGCGGCAACCCGATGCTGTTCAACGACCCTCTTGGCAACGGGTGGTTCGACGGCATCGCCAACTTCGTGGGAGGTGCGGTCAGCGGGGTGGTGCACGCAGTGCAAGCGGTGGGAACCGCTGTGGCGAATACTGCAACCGCAGCCGTTCAAGACGTGCGGAATGTCTTTTACCCGCCCGAGACTCCGGCTGTCCGACCGGTGGATAATCCCCCGGCCAATGCAAGCACCGCGCAATATGTAGCACCGGAACAATTTTATGGCAGCACCGTGGATAACACTCCGGTCAGTACGGATTCGGCTTCCGCGAATTATGGGTCTGGAAGCGATTCTTCGACGTCACTCGATGTTTCCAGCTACTTGTTACGGGGCAGCGGGAACGCGCAACAGACACTGGCAGGCTCCTCGACCGAGGCAGCGGCGCAGCCTTGCCGGACCGCGTCGGTTATTTCAAATGACGGCGGGTCGGTGATCTCGAATGATGGGGGGTCGGTAATCTCGAATGACGGCGGCTCCATTAACGTGCTGTATGCACTCGCGTTGATCAGCAACGATGACGCCGGGCTACAGAAGTTAAAGGCGCTGGGGCTGATCAGCCAAGACGGGGGCGGCTTGATCAGCCAAGACGGCGGAGGTTTAACAGCCCGGTTGAAAGCGCTTGGACTGATCAGCCAGGATGGAGGCGGATTGATCAGCCAGGATGGGGGCGGATTGATCAGCCAAGACGGAGGCGGCTTACTAGGTCGGTTGAAAGCGCTTGGATTGATCAGCCAAGACGGAGGCGGATTGATCAGCCAGGACGGTGGAGGCTTGATCAGCCAGGACGGTGGAGGCTTGATTCACCCGTGATGGTCAGTTTACGAGACCCGTCGCCATGCGATCGGGCTGGTGGAACTGCGGCCGGCACCTTTTACTAGGAGATAAAACATATGACGACATTGCGAATAGCTAGCCTTTTCCTTCTCGCCGCCGCGGCGTTCGGCGCGACCAACTATTCTTACGACGCTGCGGGCCGGCTGACAAAAGTAGACTACGGGGGTGGCAAGACTCTGACCTACACGTACGACAATGCCGGAAACTTGCTAAGCCGTATTTCCACTTCGGCGTCGGTGACCCCCAGCAACAAGACGGCATCGCCCGAGCAGAAATCGGCGCAGAAAAAGATTGTAACTCCGGAACCTTCCGCTTCAAACCGCCAGCACTAAGGCCCGCAAACCGGCGACGGCACAGTATTCCGATACTCTGGTGATTGCTTCTTTCTCGCAAGCTTCTGGCTGATCCGAGAACTTCGGGGGCCATGCACGGGTCCGCAGCTAACTGGAAAAATCGATGAAGAGTCTGGAAGATCAAAGCAAGTTCAAGGAGTTGGAACTCAGGATAAAAACCACTCTCCCGGAGGAATATCACGATTCCTACGAAGAGTTGCAACCTGTGTCAATGGGTTCCGCCAGCCTGAAGTATGGGCGCGATGGCAAGGTGGCATGGAACGAAATATGGGGTAAGTTTTGCGATCTGGCGATGGCGGGTGGTCCTCCGCATAAAGGGATACTTCTTGAGCCTGGCTCCCGTGCTGAGATAGACGCGCAGCCCGAGCGTTATCGGGAAGTTGTCGAGGAGATATGCCGCGGCGTCGCCCTGACAACAGGGTTGCCCGCTCTGCCATCGCCGGTTGCCGGCTGGGTTCGTCTAGAATGCCCGAATCGCGGTACGGCGGAATGGCTGGCCCGCGCGATCGTGATGGAGAATATCTCCGCCCGCTTTTTCGGTACCGCGCTCGACCTGCCCGCAGGGCCGGCTTACCGCGTAGAGAAAGAGATCAAGAACGTCATCACAGCCCTGTCGAAGACCTGCCATTACTGGTTCGACCACATGGTGGAGCGCGAACAAAAGATTGTTGAAGCGCTATTTGCACAAATGGAAGTGGAATCGCCGTTGATGCAGCCCGCATTTTCGGATAGCGGCGTTCGAACCGAAAGCCAACAATTACATTGCACTCAGATGTCCGAGAACATCTGCCAACTGACTGGATTAAAGGCGTCGAAGCATAAATATACCGGCTGGCTGGGTGTGGATTGCCCGGATGTCCGTGCCGCAATTTGGATGATGCGCGCGATGGTGGCGAGTAACGTTCTCTCACGGCGCGAAGGAACCGTCCTCTTCTTACCGGTTAACCCAGTGAGCGATCCTGCGGGCGAAATCGTCATTCGGTCTTTCGTCACGGTGTACGGCTTTGCTGTCGCGCAGAGCATCTTACGATGATCTAGCGAATGGATGGACGTGATACTGGCAGTATGACTAAAACATTGGGTTTCATCGGGCTGGGAAAACTGGGTCTTCCGATTGCGGAGAACTTGTTGGCTGGCGGGTTTGCTCTGCGAGTGTACAACCGCACGGCGGAGAAGGCCGCGGGTCTGGCAAGTCAGGGTGCGACGGTGGTGAAATCTCCTGTTGAGACTGCGGCCGCGGGAGGCATGGTGCTATCGATCGTGTCTGACGACCGGGCCATCCTCGAGTTGGCGAGTGACGAATTCTGCCAGGAACTGGGATCGGGCATTCATATTTCGATGAGCACGGTTTCGCCGGTCACGTCGCGACTTTTGGCGGAACGTCATGCGCGGTTCGGCGGGCATGTTGTGGCAGCGCCCGTCTTTGGGCGTCCGGAGGCTGCGACCGCAAAGAAATTATGGATTTGCACGTCGGGTTCGGCGGCGGCTAAGAAAGCGGTGAAGCCGGTGTTCGACACAATCGCGCAAGGGGTTTTCGACTTTGGCGAAGAGGTGGGGGCCGCTAATGTGGTGAAGCTTGCAGGCAATTTTTTGTTGACTGCCGCGATTGAGGCGATGGCCGAAGCTTCGGCAATGGTGGAAAAGAATGGTGTGCCTCGCGCGGACCTTCTGAATATGTTGACGTCGACGATCTTCAACTGTCCGATTTATGTGAACTATGGCAAAGGAATTATCAATGCGCAGTTTGAGCCTGCCGGATTCTCCATCCCGCTAATTTTGAAAGACATGCACCTGGTGCAGAAAACCGCGTCCGATGCGCGGGTGCCCATGCCGATGCTCAATTTGCTGATTGATCGCTATTTGACGATGCTGGCAAAGGGGCTCGACCGGTACGATGCCGTGGGGCTTGCGCTGGGCGCGGCTGAAGATGCGGGCTTGCGGTGGTAAGAAGAATAACGTGGAGACGCGTTGGCACAGCCTTGGAGTGTTAACCCTGGGCTCCGTCCCATGACCAGTGTAGGATGCGGAGGCCGTTAGGCACATCATCGCCGGATTGATGGTAACGGGCCATCATTGTCGTGGTCGCCCATGCGAAGTAGTCGTGCCGCACTTGTCGCAGCGAATCGCTCAACATGCCGGGGTTTGAAGCCGTGGCTGAAGGCATGGCCCACCACCTCGTCGCCACCCGCTGCCTGGAAGACAGTTAGCCTGCGTCCATTTTGGATGCCCCCAGTTTGCATGCCCCCATGATGACAAGCGTCCCGAATCAGTGCAAAACGGGAGCCGCAGCGAGTGCCGCGTTTATGATCGGGAAGCGTGCCCACACTCCAGGAACAATTCGGCCAGATTGATATTTACCTTTTCGATCAATTGCTGCGAGAGCGTATCTCTCCTGGCTCTCGGATTTTAGACGCGGGCTGCGGCTCCGGCCGCAATTTGGTGTACCTCCTCCGCGAAGGCTATGAGGTTTTCGCGGTCGATTTGGACCCGCTTGCTATTGACGACACCCGACAGATGGCCGCGTTCTTTGCGCCCGCTCTGCCCGCAGCCAACTTCCGCATTGAACCAATTGAAGCGATGTCCTTTCCGGAAGCCTTCGCAAATACCGTGCTTTTGAATGCGGTCCTGCATTTCGCACGCGACGAGGCGCATTTTGTGGCAATGGTGAAAGGGGCGTGGCGCGTTCTTGCGCCTGGCGGGATTCTCTTCTGCAGGATGGCGTCCACCATCGGCATGGAACGTCAGATTGAGCTGGTTTCGGGACGGCATTATTTGCTGCCCGATGGCTCGGAACGCTTCCTTGTCGATGAGAATTTCCTGATGAAGATCACCGCCGAACTCGGAGGTGAATTGATGGATCCGTTGAAGACCACGGTGGTGCAGAATCAGCGGGCAATGACCACGTGGGTGGTGCAAAAAACGTTACGCAGCCATCCGCGCTGAGCTCAATGGTCGGAGTTTTACTCGAAATGCGCCGTATTGCACCGCAGTCCCGGTTTCTGCTGCTTTTTGCGTTGTGGACCGGATGGTCTCAGCTTGCCAAAGCGCAATCGCTCGCGGTCAGTGCACTTCCGCTGCCTGAAGCGAACGACATCGTCTGGAACGCAGCGTGCACCCGATTTTTCGTTGGTTCCGGAACAAATGTACTGATCGTCAACCCGGAAACGGCCCAAATCGAGGGCAAAATTTACGTGGGAACCGAGACAACTCGAATCGCTGTGTCGGACGACGGGCGGTATCTATACGCTGCTCTTGATGGTCTCGGAATCATTAGCCGTTATCGTATTCAAGATCATTTCCTAGAGGCCCAGATAGGGCTCGGATTGTATACGGGAGGGAATACGCCCAGAAACGTCCAGGAGATGATTGTCCTTCCGGGTCAACCTTTGTCTCTTCTCGTCGCCTCGAAGGATCGCCGGGTGGTGGTGTTCGACGGTACTGTGCAACGCGGCGGGGCTGCGGCTCTTGCCGTGACTTCTCTTTACGTTCGTCCTTCAGATGGGTCAATTTTCGGCATCGCCAGCGACGCGTCGTACCCCGAAGTCCACACACAAATGTATTCGTTTACGGTCGGCAGCGCCGGGATCGATATCGCTAAGGCGGTACCTTTGAGTTCGAACTGGAACAATGCCACGAATGTCACATGGAACCGCAGCCTGGTTGTCAGCAGAAATCCGTTCAGCTCCTACCTTTTCGATTTGAACGCTGGCGCTACCATAGGTCGGCTTCCTCTTTCGCCACCGAGCGGAGAGAGCGGAGCATGCTTCTTGGCGGCGGACGCGTCCGGCACATCAGCATTCGCGTATCAGCATCAGTACCAGTCCAGCATCAACAGGTTGGTTCAATACTCGCTCCCAAATCTTCGCCCCATTGCCAGCGTGGACCTTACGGGCATACCGCGGGACGCTGTGTCACTCGCCGATTTGTGCGGGTCGGCAACCTCTTGGGGAACCGACGGGATCGTCATCAAAGGGCGTGGAAAATTATATTTTCTGCACTCTTCCGGTCTGATACCGCTGGCTAAGCCGCCCGTCCCCGCGCCCACTCGGGACACTTCCGGAGTCATTCACCTCCCTCTCCCTGCAAACGGTCTCGTATTCGATGCTGGACGGAATCTTCTTTGGGCCAGCATTCCGGGCAGTTCCGCAATTGGAAACACCGTCGTTTCGATCGATCCAGGAACTGGAAATGTGATCGATACAATCGATGCGGGCAGCGAGCCTGGCGCTCTGGCGCTTGCCTCCGACGGCTCGCACTTGTTTGCTGCCTTAGCGGGCGCACCGGCCATAGCATCCATCGATCTCACGGCAAAGCTGGCCTCCGCCTTCTCCGTGCTGGATCCTTCGAACTCCCCCTATTGGACGGCAATCGGTTTAGCCGCGGTAAGCGGACAAGGTGAGAGCGTCGTTGCCGTCCGGTCCGCGGGACGCACTAGTGTTGTCGCTTATGACGCCGGAGTCGCTCGCCAGAATATGTTCAACAACGGCTCGGGAGAAACCCAATACGACCAGTACGTACAGACCATCTTCCCGGCCGATATCGCAAACACGTTTTACGCGGTTGATACGTACTTGCATGCCGCAGACGGCACGCATGGTGTCTATCGGTTAGTTCTTGATTCGGCCGGTCTCAGGCCTGACACGCAGTTGAATAATCTGCTCGTCGGAAGCACGTCTTATAACCAGCCCGTGAGCCTGGTCTACCAAGCAGGACGGCTCTTCACAAGCGCCGGCCAGATCTTCACTCCCGATACGAAACACATTCTCGGCTCGGTATCGCTTATGCCGTCTTATGGGCTGCCCGTGCCCTTCCCAGACCAAAACGGCGTCGTATATGTGCAGAGCGGTTCGCTGCAGGTTTCCGCCATCTATTACGATTTGGGAACGCTCCGCCCGTTTGCGTCCAGCCTTCTGTTTACCGGGTCTCTGTCGGCAGTCAATGTGATAGCGGCGGTACGCGTTGCGAGCAATGCGGTTGCTGTTTCGGCAAATGGTGAGATTGTGATCGCGCCGCTTACCAGGTTCCAATCATGGCCCTCGACTAACGGTTTAACCCAGACTGTTGCGCCTGGCGTGCGGCAAATCAACATTCCGATCAATGCAATCAGCGTGCTTCCCGGTACATCGAAGCTTCTGCTGGCAACGCCAAGCCGGGCGGGGCGCATGGGTAATAGTATTGTTACTTTCAATTCCGATACCAACCAGTTCGAAAGCGCGGCGTTCATCGGCAGCGAGCCATCGCTTTTGGCTGCCGCTCCCGATGGATTGTCAGTTTATGCGTATCTGTCGGGCGAATACAATTTGGCACGATTTAACGTCGCAACCGGCTCACGTGATCTCGTCTTCGATGCCGACCCCACAGGCGGCTCCGATCAAAAATACGGCGTCTTCGATATGGCTATGGGTCCGGATGGCGGATTGGCCGTCAGCTATCAAAATGCGTTCGTCGGTTTATTAGGCGGCTTCGACCGGATTCGTCCGGGTCAATTCATGGGGATATTTGACAATGGCGTTCCACGCCCTCAGATCGATGCCAACGCAAATCTCCCCGCGGCACTCCAGCTTGCTTTCAACGACTCCGGATCACGGCTCTATGGTTACAACTCCTTCCTGTCGAGCTTCGAGTTAATACGTGAAGAGGTATCCGCCAAGGGCCTGCAGTTGCTTTCCAGCACACCAGGGCTGATCTCAGGATACGGCACACAAATTCGAGCCGCCGGTGGCTTGGTCTACACGTCTAACGGTCAGGTAATCGATCCTGAAAAGCTGGTGCGAGTGGGCTAGTTCAAGGATGGGTGGCTTGCCTCGACGAACGCAGTCGCGCCGGATCTTCCTGCTGCGCGAGTCTACTTTGCCACGAATTCCGGAATCCTGGTTTTCGACACGAACACCTATAGTCTGATAGCGCGACTGCCCCTCAGCCTTGAGTCGCTCCAAAACTACCCGCTGAGTCTAATTCGTTTTGGGGCTGGCGGCTTGGCATACCTGACCAATACCGGTCAACTCTATATCGTGAATATCGCGTCGATTCCCCGAATGGCGGCACCTGCTCCTTAATCTTAGTGGTGCCGCTGCCTGATCCGCGGGGATCTGTAACCGGTGCAAAAAACGTTACGCCGCGAAACTCTTCGAACGAGAGAGAGCGGCCTGCATTACCCCGGACACTTGAGTTTGGGTATAGGGCGCAGTCAGAAAATCTGACGCACCGGCTTCCAGGGCATCGATCCAGCCCCGTGTATCGCCCAATCGCGAGATTACTACTATGAATGGCGCGTTGTGAAAGCGCCGGAGACTTTCAAGCGCGTCCCGATAGCCTTTTTGGTCACCCGATAAGAAAATAATGTTTTCAGTTGGCCGTGTTTCCCAGGTAATCCGAAGAGGTTCACGCTGGGATACATGTCCAGCTTGAACCAGGAATTTTGCGAGTGTTTCCGCGCTCAGGTCGTCCAGCCCTAACAGCAAAACGGTAGCCATGAATGTAAAGACGGAGCAATCTAATGGCCCACCGCCTCACGGCTTCGGTTTTGCGGCAGGTCACGTTAAGATGAGAACTTCAATTCCCTATGGCGTTACGCCTGTACAACACACTCACGCTTGACGTGAAGCCATTCACCCCTGCCGCGGACAATACAGTGCGCATGTACACTTGCGGGCCCACTGTTTACGATTTCGCGCACATCGGAAACTTTCGCACTTTCGTCTTCTTCGATCTGCTTCGCAAGTGGTTGCGGGCCAGCGGTTTTCGCCTGAATCACGTTATGAACATAACCGACGTGGACGATAAGATTATTCGAAATGCGATGGCGCGCGGTCAGACTCTGGATGAATACACAGCGATTTATACGCAAGCGTTCCTGGATGATTCCGCTTTGCTGCGGCTGGAGCAGGCCGAACACGTAGTCCGCGCTACCGAGCACATCCCGCAGATGGCGCATGCTATCCATCAGCTGGAGGAAAAGGGCTGCACTTACGAAAGCGAAGGTTCAGTCTATTTCCGGATCGCGAGTTTTCCGGAATATGGCAAGCTCTCGCACATGGATTTTAGCGGCCAGCGTGCGGGCGCGCGAGTGGATCAGGACACTTACGAAAAAGACGATGCCCGCGATTTCGTTTTGTGGAAAGCGGCCAAGGACAACGAGCCATTTTGGGATACCGAGGTGGGAAAGGGCAGACCCGGGTGGCATATTGAGTGTTCGGTGATGGCGATTCAGTATCTCGGCTCCACGCTGGATATTCACGCCGGCGGAATCGATCTGACGTTCCCGCATCATGAAAACGAAATTGCTCAATCGGAATCTCTGACCGGAAAGCCTTTTGCGCGGTTCTGGATGCATGCCGAGTTTCTGCTGGTGGAAGGGCAGAAGATGTCGAAATCGCTCGGTAACTTTTATACGTTGAGGGATTTGATCCAGAAGGGCTATTCGCCCGAATCTGTGCGGTATCTGCTGGCTTCGGTGCCTTACCGGAAGAGTCTTAATTTTACGTTTGACGGGTTGAAAAGTGCGCAAACCTCGATTGAGCGTTTACGGAATTATGAGTTACGGCTTCAATCGGGCAAGTTTCCGGAAGGCGAAAACCCGAAAATTGCCAAACGAACGGTGGAAGCGCAACAGCAGTTCCGCGAAGCCATGGATGACGATTTAAATACCGCGGAGGCCTTGGCGGCCGTCTTTGAATATGTCCGGGAGACCAATAGCGCCATGGATGCCGGTCAGTTTTGCGAAACAAACGCACCCGGTGCCCGGGAGTTCCTTTCGCAATTCGATTCCCTCTTCGACGTTCTGCGGCCTACGGTGAAAGAGGGGAGCCTTTCGAATGAGGATGCCGAGCAACTAGTGAAAGAACGCGCCGAGGCAAAAAAGACCCGTAATTTCAAGCGTTCGGACGAAATCCGCGATCAGCTTTCGGCCCGCGGAATTATTTTGGAAGACACGAAAGACGGCGTGCGCTGGAAAAGAAAGTGACAAAAAAATGAAAATCGAGTCCCAAGCCGTTCACACGGGGGAGCGCAAGCCTTTGGGCCGGTACATTCCGGTTACCACCCCGATTTACACCGCTGCTTCGTACATTTATAAAGATATCGACGAGCTGGATCGTGTCTTCGGGCATGAACTGGAAGGCGAATCTTACGCGCGTTATAGCAATCCGAATTCGACCGCGCTAGAAGAAGTGCTGACGCAACTGGAAGGCGGCGCAGGTTCGCTGGTCATCAGTTCCGGCATGATGGCGATTCATCTGGCGGTGAACGCGGCACTGGCGGACCGGCCCAAATCGGTTGTGGCCGCGAACGCGCTTTATGGCGCTACGGTGGGGCTGCTCACCCGCATCATTGAACCGCAGGGCGTGGCTGTGCGGTTTACGGATTTCAACAATCTGGAATCTTTGCAAAAAGTTATTGAAGAAGAGAAGCCGGGCTGTCTGCTGATGGAGACAATTTCAAACCCGCTGCTGCGGGTGGCCGAAATCGACAAGATTGCCAAGATGGCCCGGGGTGCTGGCGCGGCACTGGTTGTGGACAGCACTTTTGCGACGCCGATGCTTTGCCGGCCCATGGAGCTTGGCGCGCACATGGTGACGCATAGTTTAACGAAGTACATTTCCGGCCACGGGGATGTGCTGGGCGGCGCGATTATTTCCGATGCGGAGCACAACGAAATTCTTCATGCCACCAGCCGTACTCTAGGACCGGTGCTGGGGCCCTTCGAATGTTATCTGGCATCGCGCGGTGCAAAGACCTATCCGCTTCGCTTCGAAAGGCAATGCAGCAATGCCGTGCAGGTGACGGAGTTCCTGCAAAACCACTCTTGCGTGGAACGGGTGTACTTTCCCGCTGACCCAAAACACCCGGATGCAGCGATAATCGCTCGCCTTTTCACGCCGGGAATGTTCGGCGCGGTCGTGAGCTTTGAGCTAAAGGGCGCCACAACCAAGCAGGATGTGTTCCGCTTTATGAACTCGCTTGAAATGATTGTCCCCGCCACTTCGCTGGGCGACGTACATTCCATGATGTTGTACCCGTTGATTGCTTCGCACCGCGAGCTTTCGCCAAAACACCGGGAACGCATGGGAATTCGCGATAACCTGGTGCGCCTCTCGTTAGGAATCGAGGCGGCGGAAGATGTGATAGCGGATTTAGATCAGGCTCTGGGCCGCAGCGGTACGCACGTATAGAGGGGTGGACCATGCTCAGCCGATTGGGTTTGATTTGTCTTTTATGGGCATCGGGAACCGTACTCTGTGCCCATGACCTGTACCTGCTTCCAGACTTGTTCCGGGTGAAAACAGGAAGCATCCTCCACGTCGGATTTCATAATGGAGACTCGTTTCCTGAAAGTGAAGCAGCTCCAAAGGCGGAGCGTTTACGAGAGGCGAAGTTAAGCGGCAAGGCCGGCGCGTTTGCGGTTGAGAACCTGCATATTTCGGGCAAAGAAACGCTCGGTTCAGTTATGGTGCCGGGAGCAGGCACTTTTCTGCTTTCCGTACGAACGGTGCCGAACCTAATTGAACTCGCGCCCGCGAAGTTTTTGGATTATCTGAAAGAAGAAGGGTTGACGGAGGTGATGGAGTGGAGAGCCTCTCACCAGGAAACAGACAACCCTGGACGTGAGCGCTACACAAAGTTCGCAAAATCCCTGGTGAAGTCCGGGCAGGCCGAT
>JAYTGM010000181.1:0-2174 GCA_043733425.1 Terriglobia bacterium | reverse complement strand
CCATCGCAGGCCGCGCCCAGGCCGCCGCCTACGTAGACTCCCTGGAAGCCAAGTTCCACCAGCGCCCGCTCATCTTCGTCGCGAACGGCCACGATATTGAAATCTGGGAACCAGCCCTCCACCCGCGCGCTAACTTCGGCTTTTATTCCAAACAGAGCCTGTAGTACCGCATCTACCAGCGCCACGCCCGCCAGTCGCTCGCCCAAACCCGATTAACCCCGCCATCACTGACCGCCTGTATCAGGTCGAAGCCATCCGCCGCGTCTCTGAGCACTTCACCACAGGCCATCGCAAATCACTCATTGTCCAGGCTACCGGCACCGGCAAAACCCGAGTCGCCATCTCCTTCACGGCCGTACTCATGCGCGCCGGCTGGCATGAACCTTGTTTATCAGCTGGACAGCGGTATATGGCTTCTGAAGAAACGTGTCTATGTCACTGCCGAAACGGCGCACGGCTTCAGCTTCATCAAAACCACTGGTCACAATAACAGGCATATTGGGACGGATAGCCCGGATCTGAGGGAAGGCGATTTCACCCGGCATCACAGGCATATCCATATCGAGTAGAACCAGATCGATTTCGGAAGCGTGGGCACGGAAGAGATCCACTCCCTCCTGACCATCTCGGGCAATGATCACCTGGTACCCAAATTTCTCGAGTATCTGGCGCGCTGTACGGCTCACGATAGATTCGTCGTCCACTACAAGAATAGTTCCACTCCCGGATGCGGCGCGCTGCACTTCTACTCTGGCGGCAGTGGTGGTCACGGCGGTGCTCACGCGGAGATAAACGCGGAAATCTGAACCTGCGCCAGGTTCACTTGCGAGCGATATGCCTCCACGGTGACTGCGCACGATTCCAGAGACAGCGGCAAGGCCCAGTCCGCGACCAGTGAACTTCGTGCTGAAGAATGGGTCAAAGATCCGATTTTTGGTTTCCTCATTCATACCGCATCCATTGTCTTTAACACGCAACACAATATAACGGCCTGCCAGGACCGGAAAACCTGCGAGCATGGCTGCCGTACCTGCATCATCGAGCACCTCCAAACTGGTCCAGATGGTGACCAGCCCGCTGCTGCCTGAGCTCGCTGCTTCGGCAGCATTAATCACAAGGTTCATAACCAGTTGCTGGACTTGTCCGGGGTCAGCTTCAACCGCCGGAAGATTTTGGGCCACATCAAGCTTTAATCGCACTAGACGGGGAAGGGCGGATTCAATTAGTGGCAGCGTTTCTCGCACCACCCGTGACACATCAACCTGCTCTAAAACGAATTGGCCCTTGCCGGCATAGGCGAGCATCTGCCGCGTAAGCCGCGCGGCCGTTTCGCTGGCTCGTACCACCTCTTGCAAATATTGAACGGCAGTAGAGTCCGGTGGCAAATCCTCCAGAACGAGTGACGTGTTTCCCATGATCCCGGTGAGCAGGTTGTTAAAATCGTGGGCGATGCCGCCAGCGAGAATCCCAAGGCTTTCCAACTTCGCGGCGTTCAGGCGGCCTTCGGCGGATTTCAGCTCGGTAATATCGGTACAGGAGCCGATGAAGCCGGCGAACTCACCCTCAAATCTCGTCCGGGGCACCGCCCGATTCACGATCGACCGATAATGCCCGTCGCTGCGGCGGAAGCGGTACTCCAATGTGAACTCCTGGCGGGTTTCAAATGCTCGGTCATACGTTTCGAGCACCCGCGATAGATCGTGAGGATGCACCAGGGCGGTCCAGCCCAAACCGGAACTCTGTTCAGCAGTCAGGCCGGTGAACTCAAGCCAGGGCTTGTTGCAATAATTCCAGCTCTTGTCGGGTTCAACGGTCCAGATCATTACCGGCGCGAAATCCGCCATGTTGCGGAAGCGGCTCTCGGATTCCACCAGCGCGGATTCCATGTGGCGGCGTTCGGCGCGCTCGCGGGCTTCCGCGATGGCGCGCTGTACAGCCGGTACCAGGCGATCCATTCGCCTCTTAAGGACATAGTCGGTTGCACCGTTGCGCAGTGAATCGATGGCTGTCTCCTCGCCAATTACACCCGAGACAAAAATGAACGGTGTCCGCGGCGCTTTCTCACGCGCAATTGCGAGCGCTTCCAAGCCGTCGAAATCCGGCAAAGAGTAATCCGCCAGGATCAGATCGAACGTCTTCGTTTCAAGGGCAGAAATAAAGTCCTTATGGTATTG
>JAYTGM010000180.1:0-2179 GCA_043733425.1 Terriglobia bacterium | reverse complement strand
GCACCGCATCGATCATTTTCAGTGCGCTGCCGGCCAGGCGGTCTGTTCCGGCCAGCACCACCCGGCCATCTTCGGTCAGATCCACGGCCTGCTCACCCAGGTTGTAGCGGCCGGGCGTAGCGCCAGCGGGAGAACTGGCGTCCGTCACCAGAACCGCGCGCTCCAATTGCTTCGCGCGAAGGGCGCATTTCAAGAACGCGCTTCCAATGTGAATGCCGTCGCAGATAAAACTCGCGGTCAGGCGGTCATCGGCAAGCTGATCCCAAATGTAGTTCGGCTGCTTGCGAATTTGCGCATGCGCCGCATTGCCCAGGTGCGTTGACATGCTTGCGCCCGCCGCCACCGCGTCTGCAATTTGCTGGGCAGACGCGTGAGTATGCCCGATGCTGACGGTCACGCCGTCGCGTACCACCGCTTCAATGTAAGGCGACGCATTTTCCCAATGCGGCGACACGGTTACCAGCCGGATCCGGCCATCGGTTGCTTCCTGCCAGCGCCGGTATTCGTTTATATCCGGGGGGCGGATCGAGGCTAACGGGTGTGCGCCCCGCGGCCCCTCCTCCGGCGACAAGTGAGGGCCTTCCACGTGAAAACCTTCGATAGAACGATCGCGCACCGCCGCCAGATTCTTGAGCGAGGCAACCATCGCCTCGACCGGCCCCGTGATCACAGTCGGAAAGTACCGGGTGACACCGGAGGCACGAATCGCATCAGCGGAACGCATGATCTCTTCCGCGGGTGAGGCCGCTGAGTTGTAGTCCACGCCAGCGAACCCGTTCACCTGAATATCGACAAAGCCCGGTGCCAGATAAGCGTTTCGCTCTTCAGAAGCTGTAATGGAGCGGATGTGCGTGTCGAACTCAATCGAAACACTTGCGCCAGTTTGGATATCGATTCCGGAACGGATCATGGGGTTCTCGTTTTATTCACAAGCTATTAACAGGGCTGCCTATCTAAACCGCTCATTCGGCTCCAGATCAAAGCTGTTGATAAGCACTCATAACGATCATTATTTGCGTGCGGAACAAGCTAAAACAGAAGAACTGCTGTCTAAGAACTGTGGCCCGGATGGGTTGGCGAATCTCGGGGGAGGCTAGCCGCCCTGTTCGCGCCACAGCCTCCTTGTTCTCCGTTATTGAAGTGCTGGAACCGGCATCTCGACACGAGTCAGCCAGCCGTGCCGGTCATCCATTCTGCCCTCCACTAGCGCGAAAAACTCCTTTTGAATCCGCTCTGTAATAGGTCCGCGCGAACCTGTGCCCACGGGAATACGGTCAACCGAACGCACCGGCGTCACTTCCGCCGCGGTGCCGCTGAAGAACACCTCGTCGGCGATGTAAAGCATTTCGCGGGGGATGATGGATTCCACCACGGGAATGCCAAGGTCTTTCGCAATCGTCACCACGGTGTCCCGAGTGATGCCCGGCAGCACGCTTGCCCCTAGCGGCGGCGTTACAATCTTGCCATCGCGCACAACGAACACATTTTCCCCGGAGCCTTCGCTGATATACCCCGAAGCGTCCAGCGCAATGCCTTCCGCATAGCCGTTCTCCACGGCTTCCATGTTGATCAATTGCGAATTCATGTAATTCGCGCCCGCCTTGCTCAGCGCGGGAAGCGTATTCGGCGCAATGCGGGTCCAACTGGAAATGCAGACGTCCACGCCGCTGTTGATGGCTTCGTCACCCAGATACTTACCCCATTCCCAACACGCAATATAAACGTCTACCGGATTTTTCATGCCGTTCACGCCCACGTTGCCATATCCGCGTAAAGCAATCGGGCGGATGTAGCAGGAACGCAGCCCATTCACGCGGACCAGTTCCACCATTGCCGCGAAGAGTTCTTCATGAGAAAACTTGAAGGTATCCATGCGGTAGATGCGGGCGGAATCCACCAGGCGGCGGACATGTTCTTTCAATCGAAAAATGGCAGGACCCGCGGCTGTATCGTAACAGCGGATTCCTTCAAACACCGAGCTTCCATAACTGACCACGTGCGAAAGAACATGAATTTTCGCGTCATCCCATGCGATCAATCGCCCGTTGTGCCATATTTTCTCCGTTGCTTTCAGCATGTCGTTAGTATAACGAGAGCCACCTTATTTGAGGCCATCACTCGCCCATGACCAAATGTGAACAGTGCGGCACCGAACTCGCCGCGAATCGAAGCGGTTTTT
>JAYTGM010000179.1:0-2181 GCA_043733425.1 Terriglobia bacterium | reverse complement strand
GCTCCGCCGGTGCGGCAGCCACCACCTCCTTCTTCTCAGCCGAAACCGGAGGACGCTCTCCCCCGGAACGGCACCCCACCAGCGCAATCACCAACGTGGAAATTCCCCAATACCTCACAGCAACCGCGCAGCAGCCTTAGCAAAGTAAGTCAGCACAAAATCCGCCCCGGCCCGCCTGATACAAGTTAAACTCTCCAGCACCGCCCGGTCATAATCGATCCACCCACGCTCCGCCGCCGCCACAATCATGCTGAACTCCCCGCTCACCTGATACGCCGCAATCGGCACGTCGAATCTGACGCGCGCCTCGCGTATCAAATCCAGATACGGCATAGCAGGTTTCACCATGATCATGTCCGCGCCCTCTTCCAGATCCAGCTCAATCTCACGCATCGCCTCACGCGCATTCGCGGGGTCCATCTGATAGCTCCGCCTGTCGCCAAATTGCGGAGCCGAATCCGCCGCCTCACGGAACGGCCCATAAAAGACAGACGCAAACTTCGCCGCATAACTCAAAATCGGCGTCCCTGTAAATCCCGCCGCATCCAGCGCCGCGCGAATCGCACCCACGCGGCCATCCATCATGTCGGAGGGCGCCACGATATCCGCCCCCGCCCGCGCATGGCTCACCGCCGCGCGCGCCAGCCAGTCCAGCGTGGCATCGTTGTCCACGTCTGCCCCGTTCACTAATCCGCAATGCCCATGGCTGGTGTATTCGCAATTGCAAACGTCGGTCATCACCAGTAACCCGGGCACCTCGCGCTTCACCGCCGCCAGTGCCCGCTGCACAATTCCGTCGGCGGCATAAGCGCCGCTAGCCAGCTCATCTTTCGTCTCAGGCAGCCCGAACAGAATCACCCCGCCAAGACCAAGCCCTCGCACCTCTTCACACTCGCGGACAAGCTGGTCCACGGACATCTGGTAATTCCCCGGCATCGAACCGATCTCACGCTTCACGCCTTCGCCGGGGCACACAAACAGCGGCAGCACCATCTGCGAAGGTTCTAGCCGTGTCTCCCGCACCAGGGCCCGCATTTGTACGGAAGAACGCAAACGCCGTGGGCGATGAATGGGAAAGGGCATCACTAGCAGTCTAACGTGCGCTTGACTTGTGCCTCCGGTTCACTAAAATAGAAACGATCAGTCCGTTATGTGTGACCATCTCCGCACTGAAATCATCGCCAGACGCGCCGGCATCGACTACATAGAATGTAAAGAATGCCTCGAGATCTTCGAAGCGGAAGATCTGGAACCTGGCCCCGCCCTCGACGAAGAAGAAGAGGAATAAGCCGCCGAAGAATAATAGCCACACGTCCGGGTTACCCTAAACCCTATGTACGACGTAGCGGCCTTCCGCAACAATCTGGACACCATCGCCGCACGCCTGGCCACTCGCGGAAATTACCATCTCCCCGTTGACGAATTTCGCTTACTCGATACGCGCCGCCGCGCCGCCATCCAGGAAGCCGAAGAACTGAAAGCGCAACGCAACTCACAATCCCAGGCCATCGCTAGGCAGCGCAAAGAAGGCATCGACACAGCCGAAGCGCAGAGTGCCGTCCGCGCGATGGGCGACCGTATTGCGGAATTAGACCGCGAAGCCACAACGCTCGAAGATGAATTCCGTCAGCACCTGGCGAACATCCCCAACCTGCCGCAGGAGTCCGTTCCCGTCGGCAAGACCGCTGAAGACAACGTCGAAGTCCGCCGCCACGGCACCCCCCGCGATTTCTCCTTTCCCGCGCAACCCCATTGGGACCTCGGCCCCCAGCTCGGCATTCTCGATTTCGAACGGGCCGCCAAAGTCACCGGCGCGCGTTTCGCTTTCTACGTCGGCCTGGGCGCAAAACTCGAACGCGCCCTCACTAACTTCATGCTGGATATTCACACTAAGCAGCATGGCTACACCGAAATCCTCGCGCCCTTCGTTGTCAATTCCGCCAGCCTGTTCGGCACCGGCAACCTGCCCAAATTCGGCGAAGACCTTTTCAAGCTCGAAAATTCCGATTATTACCTGATCCCTACCGCCGAAGTTCCCGTCACCAATTACTATCGCGATGAAACGCTCGATGCCTCGCAGCTCCCCATCTCCTTCTGTGCAGCCACTTCCTGCTTTCGCAGCGAAGCCGGTTCCTACGGGCGGGACGTCCGCGGCATCATTCGCCAGCATCAGTTTCAGAA
>JAYTGM010000178.1:0-6238 GCA_043733425.1 Terriglobia bacterium | reverse complement strand
GCTCACCGAATTGGAAAAATAGGTGGTTGTCGTCACCCGAAATTTTCACCTTCGCGTCAGAGGCACCTTCATCAGCTAAACGTACAATCTCACCCATGGCTTTACGCGGAATCAAAGCCCGAAAATTCTGGGTTACATCCGAAGCGGTTTGCACGTAAGCCAGGCGGTGGCCATCGGTCGCCACCATGGTGATGGTTTCGTCTTTGAGCAGCAGGAGTGCGCCGTTTAGCGTGAACCGGCTCTCTTCCATGGAAATGGAAAACACGGTCCGGCTGATCATGGAGGAAAGCTGTTTTACGGAAATTTCAGCCACTACTTCCGGCATGGAAGGCAATTCCGGGAAGCTTTCGCGAGACATACCCGCGATCTTGGTCTTGGACCGGCCGGATGTCAGGTTGGCCCAATGGTTCTCCAGAAACTTGACGTTCAGGTCACCCTCAGGAAGAAGGCGAACGTAATCGAGTAATTTTCGCGCGGGAACGGTGCCAGCCCCGGGAGTTTTCACGCGGGCCGGGCAGGAACAGCGGATCCCGAGTTCCAGATCAGTTGCGGTTAGCGTTACCCTTCCGTCCGCCGCCTCTAGCAGAACGTTGGACAGAATCGGGATAGTCGTCTTCTTTTCTACGACGCCTTGGGAGAGGCCCAGTTCTCGAACCAGATCTGCCTTACTGACGGTAAATTCCATGCTGCCGCTCCCTATTCTGCTTTTCTTTATAAAGATCTATGAAAAATAACCCGTAATGGTAGGTTCTGTGGGTTTGTGGATCTCTTCCTAAATTATACAAAATTCAGCACCTTTTCACCATTCCCGCCTGAGGATAACCCACGCAAATAAAAGCAAAACTCGCCTGTGCCACGCGATTTACACAGTTTGCGTCGATGCTTAAGGGGGCGCGCTGTGCACACCGAATGTAACGTCATGAAAGTGAATCGGTTAGGCTGTGCAAAATCCTGTTCAATTCCGGTTCAACAGCTTTTTCACGCTTAATTTTCTCGACGGAATGCAAAACAGTCGTATGGTGTTTGTTTCCGAACGCCCGGCCAATTTCCGGCAGAGACGCAGTAGTCAATTCTTTAGCCAGGAACATGGCGATCTGGCGAGGATACACAATCGCTTTCGTGTTGCTCTTCTCTTTCAGCGAAGACTGCTTGATTCCGAACTTATCAGCCACCGCCTTCTGGATGCCATCGATGGTGAGGCGCCGGTCAGCCTGATGCAGCATGTTCTTCAGGGTCTGTTGCGCCATGGCCATGTTGATGGGCGCGCCGGTCAGGGAATTGACCGCCAGCAGTTTAATCAAAGCGCCTTCCAACTCACGTACGTTGCCTTTCGCGCGGGTGGCAATAAAGGTTCGGACATCGTCAGGCAGCACAACCCCGGAATCTTCAGCTTTCTTATCGAGAATCGCCATCTTTGTTTCCAGATCGGGCGGCTGAATATCGGCGATCAGGCCCCATTCGAATCTTGAACGGACGCGATCCACCAAGCCGTGAATCTCTTTGGGCAGAGCATCGCTTGAAATTACAATTTGCTTCTGGTTTTCATGCAGCTCGTTAAACGTGTGGAAGAACTCTTCCTGGGTACGTTCTTTGTTGCCGAGCATCTGAATGTCATCGATCAACAAGACATCTGCCGAGCGGTAACGCTGCCTTAATTGCGCCATCCGGTCGAACCGAATTCCGGTAACCACTTCGTTGGTGAAGCGCTCGCTAGTGGTGTAAACCACGCGCATTTTGCTGTCACACACCAGGGAGCGGCCGATGGCCTGCATCAAATGGGTCTTTCCCATCCCGGTGCCGCCATAAATAAAGAGCGGATTATAACTGCGCGCCGGTGACGTGGCGACAGATTTGGCTGCGGCGTGCGCGAATTGGTTGCTGGCACCCACAACGTAGTTGTCAAACGTAAACCGTGCACTGAACGTGGCGGTCTGATTCTCAGTGTCAGCAAAGGCAGACTCGTCAGGGGAAGCGCTCCACTTTGAGCCAGAAGAAGCCGCCGCCAATTCGTACTCCACCGATCTGGCGTTGAGACCGAGAGCGCGCATGGCACCCAGCACCTGATCGGCGTGCTCGGATTCCAACCATCTTTTGGTTTGGGCATCGGGGACGGAAACCCGGAGTACCGGGCCGTCCATGGAGTGGAACCTTGTGCGGCTAAACCAGTTTTGGAAGCTTTCCGCGCTTAGTAACTGTTCGAGTTTCTGTTTTACCAAGTCCCACGGATTCATCGCGTTTACACTTCCAAAAAAGGCATAACTTCCCTGACAGAGTTTCCTGGTTGGAAATTCTCCGCGTTTCCGGCTCAGACTCCGATTGGGGAGAGGTGACGCTGGGGAAGCCTACAGCAGATGAAAGAATAACACGAATCCCGTAACCGCAACAGAATTTTAACTGGTTTGCTTACAACAACTTACGAATACTTCACCACTCTTGGTGCAATCTGTTTGACATCAATCTTCCCATGGGTGAGAATGGAGACTCAGCCAAGCTGCGGGAGTAACTCAGCTGGTAGAGTGCGACCTTGCCAAGGTCGATGTCGCGAGTTCGAATCTCGTCTCCCGCTCCAATCTCCACATTTAGTTTGCCTTAATGTGAAAGCGATACACTGAAAGCAATTATGCGTTTCCGCATCCTTGCTTCTTTCCTAAGCTGTTTCGCTCTTCTCTCTTTTCCTCTTTCCGCGCAGTACAAAATGGACGCTGCCGGCGACCCGAAACCAACTGAACTTTCAGCGGCTGCGTCAAAGGCTTTTGAATCGCCCGGAGTGAAAATCCTGGATGGTTCCGGGACAGTGGTCTGTGAACTCTGGCTGGTGAAGACAGCGCCCCAGGGTGGAACGTCGACCGAATCCGATGTAACTTTGCCGACGATACCCGTGGGTTCCCTGCTGGGCGCGATTAAGTTTCCGGCGAAAGGAAGCGATCGCCGAGGACAGACAATTCCGGCCGGTACCTACATGCTTCGTTACGTTCTGATGCCAGTCAATGGAGCCCACCTGGGCGCCGCGCCGCAACGCGATTTCGTCGCGCTGGTGCCAGCGGCTTCGGACGGCGGTGCCGACGTGAAGATGACGCTCGACGAAGTGGTGGCGGCGAGCACCAAAGTTTCAGGATCGGCGCACCCGGCCGTGCTGAGCATTGCGCCAGGCAGCGGAAAATCTGGCTTCGAAAAAGAAGGCGAGCACGATTGGACACTGAACACCAAAGTAGGCGACCTGCCAATCGCCATAATTCTGGTGGGCAAGGCCGAAGCATAAACAAATTGCAGGAAGCAGAATTTCAAGACGCTGAAGAACTGATCCGTTGGGCTGCTGAACGCTTTCCGAAACGGCTGGCTCTTGTTACCTCATTTCAACGGGAAGGCATGGTGATTTTAGACATGGCCGCGCGCGTGGCCCCAGGGATGCCGATATTTACACTCGACACAGGAAGGCTCCCCGAATCCACTTACCGCATGATCGAAAAGGTGCGCGAACGCTACGGGATAGCTGTGAACATGATCTTTCCGGATGCGGGCGAGACACAACGTATGACAACCGGGCATGGGCCGAATTTGTTTCGGGCCGAGGTCAGTTCCCGCCTGCTCTGCTGCCAGATTCGAAAGGTGCGCCCTTTGGCAAGAGTCATGGCCGGCTACGAAGCAACGCTAGTTGGTCTTCGCCGTGAGCAGGGCGAGACGAGGGCTACACTGCAACAGGTGGATTGGCGCGCAACTCCCGTGAAACTTGCGCCGTTAGCGGCCTGGACCGCTTCGGAAGTTGCGGATTATTCTGCGTTACACAGCGTTCCTGAGCACCCGCTTTACGCAGAGGGCTATCGCAGTGTTGGGTGCGACCCCTGTACGCGGGCTGTACAACCGGGCGAAGACGAGCGCGCGGGCCGGTGGTGGTGGGAGAGCGATGTGGCTAAGGAGTGCGGGTTGCACTTTACCGCCGACGGGCGTGCTCAAAGGCGCGTGGATGTGCTGCTCGAAGAGGTGCTTGGCCATAGTGCCTGAACAAGCTGGGTTTACCTTATGGTTTACCGGGCTTTCCGGGTCCGGCAAGAGCACCGTTTCAGAGCTGGTGTTTCAGCGTCTGCGCGAAGCCGGTCACAAGGCCGAGTTGCTGGATGGCGACGTGGTGCGCACGAATCTTTCGCAGGGTCTGGGTTTTTCAAAAGAAGACCGCGATACGAACATCCGGCGCATCGGATTTGTATGTGAACTACTTTCCCGCAATGGCGTGATTGCTGTTGTGGCGGCGATTTCGCCTTACCGGGAAGCTCGCGAAGAAGTGAAACGCCGGGTGGGCCGCTTCGTCGAAATATATGTCGAGTGCCCTGTTGCGGTGTTGGCTGAACGAGATGTGAAAGGTCTTTACAAGCGTGCTCTGGCGGGGGAGATTCCGCACTTTACCGGTGTAACGGATCCCTATGAGGCTCCGGAACATCCCGATCTGGTGATCCGCTCCGATCGCGAACCGGTTCAAGAGAGCATGGAACGCGTGTGGGCACTACTGCGGAAACTGGGTTTGATTGAGCTTTAATTGATTGATCTACACACACATACGACGGAATCTGACGGGACCGATTCACCCGAAGAGTTAATCGCCCTGGCGGTGAGCGCTGGCTTGGAAGCACTTGCCATTACGGACCACGACACGATGCTGGGTTACCAGAAGGCGGTTGCGCCAGCGCGGGCGGCGGGTTTGGAGCTGTTGTGTGGCATTGAGCTTTCCACGCGCTTTTGCGGACGCAGCGTTCATCTGCTGGGCTACTTTCCGAATGGCGAGCCAGGCACGCCTTTCCTTGAGTGGCTGAGGGGGTTGCAGGATTCGCGGAAAGACCGAAACCGGCGTATGGTGGACAGGCTGCAAGCGCTTGGCGTTTCGATTACGCTCGCCGAAGTGGAGCGTAAGGGCAAGAGTATGGCTGGGCGGCCGCATTTTGCGCGCGTATTAATGGAGAAGGGCTACGTTTCGAGCATCCAGCAGGCGTTCACGGAGTATCTGGACGAATCGGCCAAGGGCTATGTGGAGCGCCAGGAAGCGGATTTTGCGGAGTCTGTTGCATTGATCGCGCGGTCGGGAGGGGTGGCTTCTGTTGCGCACCCGATTCGTTTGCTTCGGAACGCGACGGAACCGCTCGAAGAGACGATTCGGGCCATGCGCGAGGCAGGCTTGCCGGCTCTGGAGGTTTACCATAGCGACCACAGCCAAGCCGATGTGCGCTGCTATGAGACTTTGGCGCGTGAGTTTGGATTGGGGATGACAGGCGGTTCGGATTATCACGGTTTGAACAAGCCGAATATCCAGTTAGGCACCGGCGCGAACGGGAACTTGCATGTGACGCGCGACGTTTTAACGAAGCTGCGATTGATGGCTAAGCAGTAGAAAGTTCTACGCGATTGGGTGGGTAACCGCTTCTCGACCGCCCGCCGTAACTTTTGTCCCTGATTTCAGATGTTCCACACGTAAGAGAGCGATTGCGTGTTGACCGTGAGAGGAGGTAATTTTTCCGATTTCCGCATCACCTGCCAGCACTCGGGTTCCGGCTTCGGGAGCCGGTTCAGAAGTGAAGCGAAGGCCCGTAAGCATGCGATTTACCTGAGTTCGTGAGCGGATGCGTTCCACAATTTCCTGGCCTAAATAGCATCCTTTTTGGAAGTGCAAGGCATGGGGCAGGGCAGTTTCCTGGGCCAGCGTCTTATTCGTGATGTCTTCTCCGTAGCGGGGCTGGAAAAACTGAAGGCGCAACGGGTGAAGAGCGGATGGCACGGCGCCCGCCAGCAGGAGACGCTGCCAGAGTTCCCCTTTGCGCTCGCTGGGTCCATAAATGCGGTAGCCGCCCGCGCCAGTGGCACTGATTGCCGCAACTGTCATGTCTTCCCACGCCAGGTGCGATTCGAGAGCCGGGGGGATGGGGATGCTGAGGTGTTCCAGGAAAGCCGAAGCTGCGGCGCCTTCGATGCCAAAACAGAATGTCCGGTCTGTCTCATCATCAAGCGTCACGTCATCCGCAATAAGGTAGTGATCGATGTGTTTCATCATTGACTCTCTTGTTTCGGGCTCGAGATCGACCAGAAGAGAATCAGGGAAGCAAAGGATGTGACCATCCGCCAGAATGCGGCCCTGGGCAGTCAAGAAGAACGCGTAGGCTCCCTGGCCGGGCTGCAGCTGCTGGATGTGGTTGGTGGAAAGCGCGTGAATCAAACGCGCACGGTCATCGCCAGTGGAACGGATTCTGCCATGGGCGGA
>JAYTGM010000177.1:0-6239 GCA_043733425.1 Terriglobia bacterium | reverse complement strand
CGCTGTTGATGTGGCCGTGCTGTTCACCGCCCAGCAGGTTGCCGGCGCCTCTGAGTTCCAGATCGAGCGCGGCGATTTTGAAGCCCGCGCCCAGGTCGCTGAATTCCTTCAGGGCAGCCAGGCGCTTGCGCGCGATTTCGGTGAGCTCGGTATCGGGCGGCACCAGGAGATAGGCATAGGCGCGGCGGTTCGAACGGCCTACGCGGCCGCGCAATTGGTAAAGCTCGGAGAGCCCATACTTTTCGGCGTTCTCGATAATCATCGTGTTCGCCATGGGAATATCGAGACCGTTCTCGACAATGGTGGTGCACACGAAGACATCGAATTCGTGATGCATGAACTGGAACATCACCTTCTCCAGAGCAGCTTCGCCCATCTGGCCGTGGCCGACGCCGACCCGCACGCCGGGCGCGAGCTCTTGAATCAACGCAGCGCGCTCCCAAATGGAATCGATGCGGTTATGCACGAAATACACCTGGCCGCCGCGTTGGACTTCAAGCTCCACGGCGGACTTGATCAGGTCCGGCTGAAAGGGCGCTACGACGGTCTGGATGGCAAGGCGGTCTTTCGGCGGCGTCTCGATGACCGACATATCGCGCAGGCCGAGCAACGACATGTGCAGCGTGCGCGGAATGGGCGTGGCGCTCATGGTCAGCACGTCAACGCTGGTCTTGATTTCCTTGAGGCGCTCTTTATGTTTGACGCCGAACCGCTGTTCCTCATCGATGATCATCAGGCCGAGATCTTTGAACTCAACGTCCTTCGAAAGAATGCGGTGTGTGCCGATGGCGATATCGACTTTGCCTTCGGCGATATCGGTGAGCGAGGCTTTGATCTCTTTGGGATTGCGGAAACGCGAAAGCATATCGATCCGGACCGGGAACGATTGGAAGCGCTTCTTGAATGTTTCGAAATGTTGGAAGGCAAGGACAGTGGTGGGCGCGAGCACGGCCACCTGCTTGCCATCGCCGAGTGCTTTGAAAGCTGCCCGCATAACCACTTCCGTTTTGCCGAAGCCGACATCGCCGCAGAGCAAACGGTCCATGGGCTGAGGGCTTTCCATATCGCGGCGGATATCGTTAATGGCGGATTTCTGGTCGCGCGTTTCGGTGAATTCGAAAGCGTCTTCAAACTCGCGCTGCCAGTTGCTATCGGGCGAGAAAGCGAAGCCTTCGGCCATGCGGCGCGACGCGTACAGTTTGACCAGTTCCTCCGCCATGTCGCGCATGCGGGCTTTGACTTTGGATTTAGTGCGCGTCCAGGTGGCGCCGCCCATGCGGTCCAGCGAAGGCGCACCTTCACCGGGCCCGCGAAAGCGCTGCACCAGATCCATGCGGGTGAGCGGGACGTAGAGCTTCGATTCGCCGGAGTATTCGAGCACCATGTAATCGCCCTTGGCTTCACCCTGCTGAATTTCGCGCACGCCGACGAAGCGGGCGACACCATGTTCGGCGTGCACCACGTAATCGCCCGGTTTGAGATCGAACTGATCGGCGGAGAAGGTGCTGAGATGGGCTTTACCGGTGGCGGGGCGGGCGACAAGATCCGAGGCATCGAATAAATCTTCCGAGCCGAAGATGACCAGCTTCTGATCTGTAAATGCGGTGCCATGCGCGACGCTGCCGCGGATGAGAAAGATGTTGGCGGCGGTGCCGGCAAGATACGGGCGCTTGGCCAAATACTCCGGCGTGGGCTCATTCTGATCGAGCCCAAGCTGGTACGGAACGGCATATTCGTGAAAAATGTCGGCGACGCGTTCCAGCTCTCCGGTGGTGCCGCAGAAGAACGCCACCTGATTGCCGGATTCCACCAGGGTGCGCGCCTCTGCGATAGCCGCGGGCATGTTGCCGTGGAATGCGGGGGCGGGGCGAGTGGGAATGTGAACGGCTCCGGAGCCCGCGGAAGTTGTCCCGAGATCGAGCTCGCGCATTTCAACCTGGACATCGGCGTGAGTGCGTTCGCGAAGCTCATCCCATTCTAGGAAGACCTGCTCTGGCGGACAATAGCGCGGCCGGTCTTCGGCGCGAAGCCGTTTCCAGAGCCGCTCCGCCGCACTGCGCGTCAGGTCAGGCTCATCCCAAACGATCAGCGGCTTGGGCAGGAGCGAAAAGAGCGTGGAGGGCTTGCTGCGAACCAGCGGCGACAGCATTTCCCAACCGGGAAACGGCTGGCCATCGAGCGGCAGATCGCGCGAAGGCATACCCGTTTCGCGAAGCTTGTCAGCTAACTGAGCCAGCATGGTGCGCGATTTCTGAAACTCCGTAAGAGGCAGCAGCGTGCACTCATTCAGCTTCAGGACAGAACGCTGCGATTCCACTTCAAAACGGCGGATGGATTCGATCTCATCGCCGAACAATTCGATGCGCAGAGGCTGGTCGGCTTCGGGAGAAAACACATCGAGGATGCCGCCACGCACGGAGTACTCGCCCACCATTTCGACGGGATCGCGCCTCTGGTAACCAACACTTTCGAGGTGTTGGATGAGATCGTCAAGCGGAATTTCATCGCCCATGCGAAGCGTGGTGTAGAGCTGCTTATAGAAATCCGCATTTTCAATGCGGAGCAGCGCGGAGGCGACAGGCGTGACCGTTATGGGCACTCGTTCCGATGCCAGGCGGCACAAGGCGACGGCGCGGCTTTCCAGAATTTCCGCATGCGGCGACATGGCTTGCCCGGGCACCACATCGATTGCGGGCAGAAGTTGGGGGCGCAATTTCTCACCGGCCGTGACCAGCAGCGGGAAGAATGTCTGTATGGTTTCGAAAAGCGTTTCCGCCTGCTTGTTGCCATCGGTCACAACAAGCAGCGGCCGCTCCGTGACCTGCCAGAGAAGCGTGCAGTAAATGGCGCGCGCGGTGGGCGTGAGGCCTGAGAGACGCACAGGCGAGGGCAGGCTGCGTATTGCTTCCTGAAAAGCGGGGCCGCGTTGCAGGCGTACAAATAATTCGCGGATGGATGGATGGACCAAAACGCTGTTTACGAAGCCCGGGACAGGATAGATTCGACGATCCCGGTAGTGGAGTATCCCGGCTCCAGCGTTAGCGCCAGTACCTGGCCGCCCGCGGACTCTACTTCCTCACGGCCTGCGATGAAGTGTGCCCAGTCAGCACCTTTGATCAGAATATCGGGAAGCACGGCTGCGATCAGCTCGCGCGGAGTGTCTTCATCGAAGAGAATGACGGCGTCCACCGCAGCCAGTGCGCAGGCGATTTCAGCACGCTCTATCTCAGAGAGAAGTGGACGCGTGGGACCCTTCAGGCGTTGCACGCTCGAATCGGTATTGAGCGCCAGGATGAGAACATCGCCCATGGCGCGTGCGCGTTCCAGCAAGCGGATGTGGCCGGGATGCAACAGATCGTAACAGCCATTGGTGAAAACGACGGTGCGCTTTTCAGAACGCCAGATGGAGCGCGCTGCAACAAGATCTTCTCTGCTGTAAAACTGCCCCATCGCGTGTCGGTGACTTACCGGCGGGCGGAAACCAGGAAGCGGTCGCGGCAATCGGCGGAACAAAAGTAAACAGTCTGGCCGTCTACATTGCGAGTCCAGCTCGAGGTGCCCGGGACGAACGTGCCGCAGACCGGATCTTTATGCAGCTCGCCAGCGGAAGCCAGCAAGTCGTCAGGCCGGGGATTCCCGGGGTGTGCATAAGACTGCTGCTGAGTTGTTGCGCGGACCGAACCCACAACGGTTCGAAGAATCCACGTAAGCACCGTACGCGCGACTGCAAAGAAAATGAGCAGCGCGATGAATTGAAAGAGAAAGCGAAACATTGAAGGGAGCTCCTGGCTCCCGGTTTACTTTTTACCCTTCTTCTTCGATGCAGGCTCAGGCGCAGCCGGATTCTTGTAATTGGTAGCGACGGTTCCGCCAATCATCTGCAGCATCCCTTTCGAGGCATCGGCAAACTGGCCGGTTGGCTGCAATTCCAGGTAGCGATTGAAAGTTTCTTCGGTGCCGGGGAGTGGCGTTACTTTGCCGGTTTTGGCATCGGTGGATGCTTTCGACAGCATGGTGATACCGAGCTGATAGCTGGCCTCCGCGTAATTCTTAGTGATGTCGGCAGGGGGCACGCCAGCGGCTTTGGTTTGGTCGTAGCTGGAGATTGCTTTCTTGAATGCTTCCGCAGCCGCATCATTTTGGTTCGCGTTCACCAGCACCGCGCCCAAATTGTAGAAATAGCGAACCGCCCCGGGAGGATCCAACTGCGCCGCCTTATTCAACGCATCCTGTGCTTCATTCACCTTCTTCGCTTTCACCAGGGCCAGCGCATAGTTATTGAAGAGAGCAGGATCGTCAGGCTTCAATTCGATCGCTTTAGCATACGCGTCCAAACCTTTCTGGCGAGGCGCTTCGGCTTCGGCACCGGTCTTTGAACCTGCTACACCCATATAAGCTTCCGCGAGCTGGGCCCAGATTACGTTCTGCTTCGGATCCATCTCATTGGCCTTGTTGAAGTTTTCGACGGCGACATCGTACTGCTTCGCAGCCAGCGCATCCTTACCAGCGTTGTAGACATCGTTGAGCGCTTTGTTCTTGGCGATGTCGGCTTCGCGAGCCTTGTTGCCCTTATCGAACGCGGCTTTTTGTTCGGCCGTCATTTTCTGGGACTGCTCTTTGGTGAGAGTACCGGTCTCGGCAGCTTTCGCCAGAGCCTGCTGCTCTTTCTTCTGGTCTTTCAGATCGAAGTTCAGCGGGGTGGGATCGCCAAGTTTCGTCCTTACATTGTCGACGGAGTCTTTGACCTGGCCTTCCACTTCGACACTGATTTTGTAGGTGCCCAGAGGGAGCCCATAGTGTCCGTAATGGCCTTTTTTATCAGTCTTTACGTCGTATTTACCTTTGATGTCTTTGCGATCGATATGGACCATGGCACCTTTGATCGGCTGGCCATCCTCACCTTTGACAATCCCTTCCAGAGCGGAAACCTGCGCGGAAGCAGACACGGCGCAGAGCAGAACAGCGGCGGCGGACAGAGCCAGATTACGGAGTTTTTGTTTCATATCGGGTACTCAGACCTAGGATACACCTACCGGAAAATGCCTGTATGGCCCAGGGAATAGCGCCCCGGTTGCGGATAAACACATAGCCCGTGCGGACCTTTCCCCACCGGGATTTTCGCCAGCAATTTTCCGTCTTCCGTGCTGATGGCGTACACCTCGGAATGCCAGCGGCCAGCCAGCCAAAGCACCTTGCCGTCAGCCGAAACGCCGCCCATATCGGGACTGCCGCCGCCGGGAATGCGCCACGTGTGGATAATCTTGCGCGTGGCGAAATCGATCACGGAGACGCTGCCTTCACTGCGGTTCGAAACGTATAGCGACTTCGAATCACGGCTGACATAGAGCCCATGCGCGCCCTTGCCGGTGCGCATAAAGCTGATCACCTTCAGATTGTCGCCGTCAATCAGAAAGACGCCATCGCTCATCATGTCCGCCACGTACCAGGTCTTGCCATCGGGCGAGAGCTTCACGTCCTGCGGCATGGCGCGGCGGCTGCCGAGCGGGAGCAGGCCGACAACCTTCTTCTCTTTGATATCGATCTTCACGATTTTTCCGGAGAACTCGCAGCTTGCCAGCAGATACCGCCCGTTTGGGGAAAAATCGACATGGTCCACGCCCTTGCAGGGAACGGGCAGGGAAGTGATCAGCTTCATGGTGACGGGCTCGCGAAAATCGAGCCGCGCGCGAGCCTCCGCCACCACCATGGCGTACTTGCCGTCAGGCGTGTAGTACATGTTGTAAGGGTCGTCGACCGGAACGGTCTCGCCCTTCTTACCGGTCATGGGATCGATTTTGGTCAGGCTGTTGCCCAGATCGTTCAGCACCCAGAGAGTCTTCAGGTCCCAGGAAGGAACCACGTGCTGAGGCTGTCTGCCCACGTCGAAATGGTCGACGATTTTGTACGTCTTGGGATCGATGACGTCGACCGTGTTACTTCCGCTATTGGGCACGTAAACGCGCGACGGGAATTTTTTGACGACGGGGCTTAGCGCGTTGGGGCGATCGGCGGCGTAGATGTCGTTGGGATCGACGAGGGGGGGCATGCCTGCGAGCGGTTCGGTTCCGACAGGGTTGTGGAATGGCAACGGACCAGGCGCCTTCTTTTTCGATTTGGCGGCGCCGGAGCCGGTGAGCAGGGTGAAGACAGCCAGTACTGCTAGAAAGGAATTACGAGACACTTCCGCCAGTTTAAACGATTCGCCAGAACTGCCTGTAATAAGGCTGAATTCGGTATCC
>JAYTGM010000176.1:0-6251 GCA_043733425.1 Terriglobia bacterium | reverse complement strand
CGAAGAACGGGTTCGGGACCGGATCGTTCAGCGAAGCGCCCAGGCTCAAGTATCTCGGATCAAGTTGATTTAAATTGGGAGAGTTGCCAAGCAACAGCTTGCGCCCTTGCGTACCGGAATAGCCAAGTTCCACCACGCCACCCCGGCCCAATTCGTATTGAAAATCCAGGCTATACGATTGAACATAGGCAGAGGGATGCTTTCGCTGAAACGCATTCACGCTATTCCCCACTTGCGTCAATAAGCCTTGCGAACCGCCGACTGGCTGATTCAATCCTTGGGGGAAGGGGTTGCTTAGAAGATTCTGCGGAATGATTCCCCCGCCTCCCTGCGTTGAAACAAACGGCGTAGTGGTGGAAAATCCGTCAGTGGTCCCATTGCTGACGGCCACGGTGGGCGGGTAAAAGATGCCGTATCCGGTGCGCACCACCAGCTTGTTACTGAGCTTGTAGGCAATGCCGATGCGTGGCGCGAAATTCTTCGAATCTGTGCTCCACAAGCCGCGGTCGTCTTTGGTTACGTAGCGCAAACCGCCTTTCAGGTTCAGACCAGTGGTGGAAGAAAGCGGGTTCACCGCCTGGAAATCGAAATAGTTGAAGCGGTCATACCGTTCGGTCCTGGGCAATTGAATTTCATAACGCAGCCCGAAATTTACCGTGAGGCGGCGGTTGAAGCGCCAGGTGTCCTGCACGTACCCGGCGTAGTACAACTGAGTCAGCGCCAAGCGGACATTGGTGGGAACGCTTCCGCCCGAACCCGTACCCAGCAGCAGAGATGCTATTGCGTTTCCGCTCACGGTGCTATCGGTGGCCACACCGGCTGTCGCAGAAACGGGCCCGCTGGTTAATCCACGCGTAAAGCTGAACGTCGGCGAATTTACGTCGGTAGGAAGAATGCGGCCGGATTCACCGATAAATCCGAACTTCAGACTGTGATCGCGGAGTTCTTTGCTGAAGTTGATCTGCAGATTGTGAGTTTCGCGGGGATCGTCCAGAAACCTCGGATTGTCCAACTGTGCGTAATTGGAAATATTGAACTGAGGCAGGGTCTTAGCCGAAAACTGGCTTACCAGAGAAGCCGGGAGCCCGATCTGTGTCGCGTCGCGGCCCTGGCTAGGAGAGACCTGTACTTCCCGCCATCGGCCCGAACCCACTAATACGTTGATCACGAATGTAGGCGAAGGAACAAACGTGTTCCCCACCACAACCTGATGGCGCGGGTTCATTCCACCAAAGTTGCTGTCTGCACCGTTGCCGAAAAACGTGGGCACAATGTCCTGCTGCCATGCCTTCGTCACGCGCGCGAAGAAGGTATAGCGTTCGCTCTTGGCCCAATCCACGCGGATATCCATTCGGTCGTTGTTCGAAACACCCTTGCCACCCAACGCGAAATTGCGGTTCGCGGTAAGTGCGTCGCCAGCGCTGGTAGGGTTTGGATAAAGGGCCAGAGCTTTCACACCGACTGGATCGAACCGATTGGTAGGAATGCGGTTGCCCGGAAAAGGGTCGCGTGTGAACCCCGCGCCGTTCGGGTTGGTCCGCGTGGTTGCCGGATCGTAAATCACGGCGAGCGAACCGTCCGCGTTGAAGGTCTGGGAAAAATCACCCTGCTTCTGAAGGGCGGTGGGAACAGTGGAGACGTTTACGTTGGGCGCGCCCTGGCGCAACGCTTCATAAGCCCCGAAAGCGAAAATTTTCTTGCTCTTCCAAACAGGTCCGCCGAACGAACCGCCGTATTGATTGCGCTGAAAAATGGTCTTCTTCACGTTGTTTCGATTGTTTGTCCAGCTATTGGCATCCAGATGATCGTTACGAAGGAACTCGAACGCTGAGCCGTGAAATTGGTTCGTGCCGCCCTTGGTCACCAGCGTGACTACGCCGCCATCGGTCTTGCCGTATTGCGTGTCGAATGTGTTGCGCACCACCTGCACTTCTTGCGTCGCATCGATTGAAGGCACAGCGAGTGCCCCGCCCCAATCCACCGCTGTCGCTGGCACGCCATCTATTAAAATCGCGGACGATTCATCGCGCCCTCCGTTCAGTGAAAAGCGGTTGTGATTCTGATCGGTGGTGGCTGTCGAGATACCGGACCGGATAGCAACCACGCCGGCGGTCGCATGCACCAGCACCAATGGGTCTCGCGAATTCACGGGGAGATCCAATACCTCCTTGGTGCTGAGCGTGACGGATTTATTCGCGGTTTGTGTATCGATGATAGCGGCAGTGGCGCTCACTTCAATATTGCTTGCCACATCGCCAACCGTCATTACGATATTGAGTTCGGCGGTCTGGCTTGCCTGTAGAACCAAAGATGCAACCGCCCTGCGGAAACCCGTGGATTCCACCGTGATCTCGTAGGTGCCAGGCGCAAGCTGTGAGAACGTATAGCGGCCATCACCGGAAGTCTTGGTCTGCCGTGTTTCAGAGTTGCCGGTGTTGCGCGCGGTAACGTTAGCACCGGGTATCGCGGAACCGCCAGGGTCGGTGGTTAGTCCGCTGACACCGGCAGTAAAGATTTGGGCGGCTGCGGGAACGCAAACCAGCACCGTAAATAACATCAACTTTTTCCACAACATGCAAGAACCCTCAACGGAGAGATTTCAAAACCCGTGTGGCGAAGTATATCACTCAGAAATAGACAGTAAACGTTGACTTGGAATATTTTGAAGCACGCGTCTGGTTCCATCCGGCCAGGTAACCTCAACCCGCGCGGCTGTTTCGGCCGTACCCAACCCGAAGTGCAGCGGCCCGAGCGAGGAAGAAGCATAGCCTTGAGCACTGGTCACTGAGTTCCACTGGCCATCCACTTTGACCACCGCCCCCAGGGCGTTCCGGTTTCCACCCTTGCCCCTCAGGACGATATCGAGCCAGTGATTCTTGCCGGCGCTTCGGTTCATCCACAACTCAGCAGGCGCGCCGAGGGAAGAGACCACCACATCGAGTTTTCCGTCATTATCGAAATCCGCCACAGCGCAGCCTCTATGGGCCCGCGCGGGTCCTTCCAGCTCAGTGGGCGTGAACGTCTCGCCTTTTGAACTCAGGAAAATGCTGTTTTTCTGAAAGTATTTATCTCCGCTGAATTTTTCGATATTGTCGGTGACGTGAGAATTAGCTGAAAACAAATCTTTCCATCCATCGTTGTTGAAATCCGCGAACGCATTGCACCAGCCGGAAAGCCGCACGGAATTGCGCGCCATGCCCGAGCCATAGGTCCGGTCTTGGAATTGGCCTCCGCGCAAATTGCGCCACAAGGGAAATGTCTCGCCTGATAGCGCGGTAACCGCAAGGTCCGGCCAGCCATCATTGTCGTAATCGCGAAAGTCGGAACCCATGCCCGATACCGCCCTGCCGTCATCCGTGAGCGCCACTCCAGCCGCCAGCGCGCGTTCCTCAAAACTTTTGCCCGCACGGTTGTGCAATAGAAAATTCGGCATCGTGTCGTTTGCAATGAAGAGATCGGGATAGCCGTCCCCGTCATAATCCGCTACCGAGGCGCTCATCCCCTTCCCCTTGAAGGCGGAAACGCCTGAGGGCACCGAGACATCTTCAAATGTTCCGTCTCCCCGGTTGCGGTAAAGCGTGTTTGCAATTGCCCCGAACTCTTTCGGATGGCAGTAGACACGATAGCGGCCCGAACCTTCGCGGCACACTGGATTTTTAGCCGCGCTCCAATTCACGTAGTTGACGACAAAAAGATCGAGCCAGCCATCACGATCGAAATCGAGCCATGCCGCGCCCACAGCCCACGCGTTCCCCGCCACGCCGGCTTCTTGTGTTACTTCCTGAAAGTTCCCTTTACCGGTATTGCGGTAAAGATGATTCCCGTTCACGCCAGTAACAAAAAGGTCAACGAAACCATCGCCATCGAAATCGGCAGCGGAGGCACCGATTGAGTAACCCTCGCCTGCAAGACCGGTCTCATGCGTCACATCCTGAAAGCGGCCGTTGCCTAAATTTCGAAACAACCGGTTCCAGAACTTGGGCGAGCTCTTCACCATGCCGGGAAGTTCAGCACCGTTCGTGAAGAAAATATCGATGCGACCGTCGTTATCGTAATCGAACGCAGCGATGCCGCCTGCCATGGTTTCGGGCAAAAACTTTTCGGGAGTAGCGCTATTTTCAAGAGTGAACACCAAGCCGGCTTCGGCGGCGCTATCCCGCATGTGAACCGGGCTGGGCAATGTTGCAAAGGCTGCAAACAACAAGACAATCTGTTTCATACTGGGCCTGATGCGGTTGTTCTTTGCCGGGGTATGTCTCGCGCTTCTTGTTCAAGGTGCTTCCCTTGAAGAAGCCCGCGCTGCCTTGCTGGCCGGACAATACGGCAAAGCCGCCCAGATATTTGCACCATTGGTTCGAGATCACCCCAAAGATACTGCACTTCGTCTGAACTATGGGCTGGCACTGCAGCAATCAGGGCAATACGCCGGTGCCACGCGTGAGTTGGCGCGGGTAGTCAAAGAGGCGCCAAAGAACGCGAATGCGTGGCTGCTGCTCGGGCTGTCATTCCAGAAGCGCGAGATGCCGGAGCAGGCCATCGCGCCTCTGCAAACGGCAGTGAAGTTGGCACCGCGGGAGCAGTTTACAAGGCTGGAACTGGCTGACGCTTATCTCACCGCCGGGCATGGGGCGGAGGCGCGCGATCTATTCCAAGCGCTCACCAAAGAAGAGCCCACTCTCGCGAAGGCTTGGCAGGGCTTAGGTCTTGCGCACTTGAGCATCGCTCGCACTCACCCTTCTCAAGCGGCCGAAGAGGAAGCCGCTTCTCATGCTGCTTTCGACCGTCTGGCCCAACTGCCGGAGTCAGCAGAGCTGCATGAGTTGCTCGCTGACGCACACCGTCAGCAAGGGCAGCGGCAGGAAGCCGTAGCGGAATGGCAGAAGGCGGCGCTTGTGGAACCGAATACACGGAATATGGGCCGCTACGCTGAAGCCCTTTGGGCCAATCGTTCTTATGACGAAGCGGAACCCATCTTGCGGCAAATAACCGCTTCTGACCCGGGCATCGCACAATGGCAATACCTGTTAGGCGATGTCTTATTTCGCGAACGCCGCAGCGATGAAGCTCTACCGCACCTGCTTGCCGCGGTGAAGCTGAAGCCAGACCTGCTGCCCGCCCATGAGGTGCTCGGGCGGGTCTACATGCAACTGGGCAAACCGGCACTGGCCCTTCCGCACCTGCAACTGGCAAAGCCTACTGACCCGGAAGCCATCGCGTTTCAGATTGGGCAGGCTCAACGTCAACTGAAACCATGACCCCGGTGTGATAAGTTTCTTTGGTGCCCAGTTCCCTTACCCGAAGACACTTCGCCATGATTGCGGGAACCGCGCTAGCGGCGCGGCGCATTCAAGGCGCGAATGACCGCATCCGGCTCGGCGCATTAGGCACCGGGTCGCGGTGCCAGTACATCATGGCGCAGGCACTGCGCGTGGGCGGTTGCGAGTTCGTTGCGGTAAATGATGTGAATACCGTTCGCCGCGCCGCCGCGAAAGAAAAGCTCGCCCCCAACTCGGCTATCGCTGCCGATTACCGGACCGTGCTGGATGACAAGTCGATCGACGCCGTCCTAATCGGCTCACCCGACCACTGGCACGTACCCATGCTGCGTGCCGCTCTGGCCGCGGGCAAGGACGCCTATTGCGAGAAGCCTCTCACCAAGACAATCGAAGAGGGCGATTCCATCATCGCGGCGTTCGCGGGTACCAACCGAATCGTGCAAGTGGGATATCAGCAGCGCTCCTATCCACACATGCAGGAAGCGAAAGCGCTCATCAACGCCGGCGAGATTGGAGTGGTTCCCCTGGCGGAATGCTACTGGTATCAAAATTATCAGAACCCCAATGGCCTTCCCGATATGGACCCCGCCACAATCGATTGGACGGCATGGCTTGGCACAGCCACGCCGCGCGCCTTCAACCAGCTTCGGTACCGCAGATGGCGCTGGTTTTGGGATTACGGCGGTGGCACGCTGACTGACTTGTTTTCGCATTGGATCGATGCCATTCATTGGATTCTGAACGAATCGAACTTCTCTGAAGTGCGGGCAACCGGCGGCAATCTCTTCTTCAAAGATTGGGAGTGCCCGGATACGTTGAGCGCGTCCTATCGTTATCCAACTTACTTGGCTACCTACAATTCCACCCTGGTGCAGAGTTATGAAGACGGGGGAATGATCTTCCGCGGCAGCAAGGGCACATTGCAACTGGACCGCAACGGGTACAAGCTCTTCGCTGAAGCGGATGTAAAGCCCG
>JAYTGM010000175.1:0-2203 GCA_043733425.1 Terriglobia bacterium | reverse complement strand
GATGGCGAAGCTCATGGTACCGGTCACGGGAGTGATGGTGCCGTCCACGCGCTGTGAAAGCGAGACCTGATACTTGCCGGGAAGCACGGAAGGGCCGCTTGGTGCGGGGCCGAATCCCTCGTCCTCGTCCGGCTCGGCGCGCTGCGGCCTGGCCAGCACGGGCGCTGGTTCGCGAAGGTCCCACGAGATGCGGTGGAAGCCAGCGGTTGCGGGGCCGATGAGACGGCGCACCACTTTCTTGTTGGCATCCGTGACAGTGAGAATAGCTGCCGGTGCTTCTTCATTTGCTTCCGCGCGGAAGGCGTCCGCATCTGGATACTTCACCACGCCGCTCTTTTTTTCCGATTCCCGCCGCTGGTCCGCGCGGGTCTTCAGACTTGCTTTCAGGTAATAAGTGAACGTGGCCCCATACGGCGGGTTTTCCGCGCTAAAGAACGCCTCACCCTGGCTCGCTTTCAAACCTTGCCCGTAAGGCCCCGCCTGGATATACATGGGCACGTCGCGAACCGAAAATAACGTTGCATCTTTCGCCAGCGTTGCGGGTGTGAGTGAACGCAAAACAGAGTAATCGTCAAGAATGTAGATGCCCCGGCCGAACGTGCCCACTACCAGGTCATCCTGCTGCTTCTGGATTGCCAGATCACGAACCGCAATTGTAGGCAAGCCGCTCTTCAGGCGAACCCAATTAGTTCCGCTGTTCACGCTGAAATAGAGACCGTACTCAGTTCCGACGAACAGCAGATCTTTACTTTTAGGATCCTCCGCCATGGCATAGACCGCGCCGTTCGCGGGCAGGTCGCCTTTGATGGATGTCCAGCTTTTGCCGGCGTTCGTACTGCGCAGCAGGTATGGATTGAAGTCTCCGGACTGATGATTTTCAAGCGAAGTGTAAACGGTGTTCACATCATGCTGCGAAGCCATCACACGGCTGACATAAGAGCGCTGCGGCACTCCGGGAAAATCGTTCGATTTGCGCCAGTGGCCACCGCCGTCTTCAGAAACCTGGATCAGGCCGTCATCGGTTCCGGCATAGAGCAGACCCTCTTTTTTAGGCGATTCGGAAAGGGAAGAGATGTTGCTGTAGAAGGCAGTGGATGTGTTCTTAGCAACAGCGTCCGGGCCCCAGACGCGGCCCATCACAGGCAAAGTATTGCGGTCCACTTTTTGGGTGAGGTCGGGAGAAATGGCGCGCCAGCTGCTGCCACGGTCATCGCTGCGAAACAGCTTCTGAGCCGCAAAATAAATACGTGTGTGATTGTGAGGACTGATCAGCAAGGGCGAATCCCAGTTCCACCTGTTGGGCTCTTCATCGGGACCGGGCTGGGGCTGAATGCCCTGGCGCTCACCGGTGCGCCGGTCGAAGCGAGTGAGCACGCCATACTGCAATTCGGCGTAAACGGTATTGGGGTCTTCAGGATCTACGCGGGAATGGAACCCGTCTCCACCTTGCGTGACAAACCAATCGGCGTTGGTGATGCCGCTTGAGTTGCGTGTGCGAGCCGGGCCGCCGACTGACGAATTGTCCTGCGTGCCGCCGTAGACGTAGTAGAAGGGCGCCTGATTATCAACGGCTACATCATAAAACTGGCCGAGCGGAAGGTTGCTCTTGAAGGCCCAGTTTGCGGCGCGATCGTAGCTTTCGTACACGCCGCCATCGCAGCCCACGATGTAATGCGCGGCGTCGCGCGGGTCTACATAGATCACGTGGTTATCGCTGTGCTTAAATTTCTCGCCCAGAGGCCGGAAGGTCTTTGCACCATCATCCGAAACGGTCATCCGGACATTCATGAAATAAACGCGATCGGCGGCATGAGGGTCGGCGTAGAGGCGGCCGAAGTACATGCCGGCGAATTCGATGGGAGAACGCAGTTCCCAGGATGAGCCGAAATCATTGGAGCGAAAAATACCGCTCTTCTTATTCGCCGCTTCGATTGAAGCATAGACCAGGGATGGATCTTTTGGCGAAGGAGCGAAGGTAATGCGGCCCAGGTCTTCGGCAGGTAAGCCAGAGGTCACTTTGGACCACGTCGCGCCAGCATCGGTGGAACGGTAAATGGCGGATTCAGGGCCGCCGTCAATGAGCGTCCAGGTGTGGCGGCGGCGTTGGTAACTCGCCGCGATGAGCGTATCCGGATTGCGCGGATCAATGGCAACATCGGTGACGCCGGTGTTCTCAGAAACAGAGAGAACTTTGTTCCAGGTG
>JAYTGM010000174.1:0-6291 GCA_043733425.1 Terriglobia bacterium | reverse complement strand
TGCCGGTGTGGACCTATCACGTGGAGGATTTCACTATCGAGAAGCGGATTCTGCTGCCGCACCGCCAGAATACGGTTCACGTCACGTACAAGCTGCTGGAAGGCAGCGGGACAATCCGCCTGGGGCTGCGGCCAGCGGTGCATTTTCGATCTCATGATGCGGCTGTCAGTACTCCGCTATCGGCGAAGTTTACGTTGACCGTGGTGGATGAGGGATACGAGGTTTGCGGGACAGGCGTGGAGATCCCGCTACTGCGGATGCATTGCGATCCATCGACCGCTTTTACTTTCGATCGCAAGACAATTCCGAATATTCTGTTTCGGACAGAGGAACGCCGCGGCTATGCATCGCGGGGTTCCATGTGGAGCCCTGGCTATTTCCGGGCGGATCTGGAGACAGGAAAGACCGTTACGTTTGTTGCATCGACGGAAACGTGGGAGACCGTTCGAGCGCTTTCAATTGAAGAAGTGCAGGAGCGAGAACTGGTACGGCGCCGGGCCATGATGGGGGCCGCGCACCAGGCGGTGAGAACGGGTGCTGCGGGTGAACTGGTCTTTGCCGCCGATCAGTTCATCATGACCCCGGTGGGCCGAGTGGAAGATATGGCCCGAGCCCATGCCTCTGGTGATGAATTGCGCAGCGTGATTGCGGGCTACCACTGGTTTACAGATTGGGGCCGCGACACGATGATCAGCCTGGAGGGGTTGACGCTCACGACGGGCCGCTATAACCAGGCGGGCTGGATTCTGCGCGCGTTTGCGCATTATGTTCGCGATGGGCTGATACCCAACATGTTCCCGGAAGGCGAGAAGAACGGTCTTTACCATACAGCCGATGCAAGCCTCTGGTTCTTTCATGCGGTTTCCCGTTATGTGGGAGCGTCGGGCGATGAAACCACTCTTCGTCTGATTCTGCCCAGGCTGCTGGAAATTGCGAACAAGCACATTGAAGGCACGCGCTTCGGCATTCATGTTGACCCGGCGGATGGCTTGCTGGCGCAGGGTGAGGAAGGCTACCAGCTCACCTGGATGGATGCCAAGGTGGGCGATTGGGTGGTGACGCCGAGGCGTGGCAAGGCTGTGGAGATCAATGCACTCTGGTACAACGCACTGATGCTGCTGGCTGGCTGGATGAAAGAACTATACGGCGAAGCATCCGCTAAACCGTTCGCGGATCATGCTATTAAAGCGCGTGAGAGTTTCAACCGGCGCTTCTGGAATGAACAGACCGGTTATCTTTTCGACGTAGTAGATCAGGAGGGTGGCGGCAACGATCCGGCGTGCCGCCCCAATCAGGTGTTCGCGATTTCTCTTCCCAACCCCGTGCTGGACCGGCACCGCTGGGAGCCCGTGATGGACGTTGTGACGCGCAAGCTTCTGACCCCGGTGGGGCTGCGTTCCCTGGCACCGGATGACAAAGACTACAAGGCTCGTTACGATGGCGACCTGCGTTCCCGGGATGCGGCGTACCATCAGGGCACCGTGTGGGGATGGCTGATTGGGCCTTATGTAGATGCTTGGCTGAAGTTGAACCCCGGCAAGAACCGGGAAGCTCAGGATCTGCTGAAAGGCTTCTTTGCGCATCTGGATGAGGCCTGCGTGGGGTCAATCAGCGAGGTGTTCGATGCGGAGGAACCGCACACGCCGCGCGCCTGCATTGCTCAGGCGTGGAGCGTTGCGGAAGTTCTCAGGTGCTGGGCGCTCACTTCACTTCCCGAAAATAAGTAATTTGCGATACAGTATTTCGAGCCATGCTTGGACTACTTGAAATTTTCTACGCACCCTCTAAGGTATTCGATCATGTTCGCGAGCGCGGCATGTGGTTGCCTGCGTTTCTCGCCATCATGGTCTGCGCACTGCTGGCCAGTTATTTTGTGGTGCAGGGGATCGGCATGGAGACAATCATCCGAAAGCAGATGGAAAGCAACCCGCGTGCGATGGAACAGATGGGGCCGGAGGGCTTGGCTAGAGCCGCGAATAGTCCCTTAGCGAAGGGCATGGCTTATGGAGCGCCCCTGATCTTCACGCCGATTGTGCTGCTGGCCATTGCGGGGCTTTTTGCCGCTGGCCTCTCGCTCACAGGGTCGAAGCTGCGATTTTCGCAGGTGCTGGGCGCGACCAGTTATGCCTGGTGGCCTTACTCGCTGATTACCACGTTGATGTCCGCTTTGATTGTTAGTGTGGCACCGAACAAAGAAGACCTGAATCTCCGGAATCTGATTGCTACCAATGTGGGTGCTTTTTTAGACCCCACGACCACGAACAAAGCCGTCTATGCTTTCGCTTCATCGATTGATTTGCTGAGCTTCGGATTGATTGGCTTTCTATCGTACGGATTAGCGCGCGTCAGCGGCCGGACGTTCAGTTCCTGTTTCGGGATTGTGATTGTCTTGTGGTTGATTTACGTCCTGGGTAAAACAGGTATCGCGGCGGTTACCGGGCGGTAGAACGCACTAGGGGTTTGACTTTTCCTCCACGCGCTCTTTACACTCAAGGATTAGCAGGCTTGGAGTGCACCGTGAGGACGAAAGGAATCGCCGGGGTTCATCTGCATAGAAAGTTAACTCGAGGAGGTGCGCTTTCTCGAGTAGCGTAACGGCCACGCGGCCCGCCGCTGTTCTCTCGTTTTTGCGTGCTTTTTGCACTAAGCTCCCGCACGGTCTTTTTTCCTTAGTTTTCCCGGATGATTGCCGAATCTGTCATCGCTCTTTAACCGGCTGGACCCGTGTTCCGGTTTGTGCGGAATGCTTGCATGCACCGAAGCCCTTCTCCGCCGATTATTTTTGCGTCACTTGTGGAACGCCGTTTCGCAATGAGTTTCCACTCGATGAACAGGGCCAGTGCGGGCTTTGCAGGCAAGGTTTGCGGGGATTCGACAAAGCCTATTGCTACGGAGAATACGACGGTGCGCTTCGCGACCTGATTCATTTGTTTAAGTATCGCGGCGTGAAACCAATTGGTGCCACTCTGGCAAAGTATCTGCCCAGCGCACTGCCGCTCGATCTGCAAATGGATGTTGTAGTGCCAGTGCCTCTCGATTGGCGTAAACAGTGGAAGCGCGGGTTCAACCAGGCTGAAGTGTTGGCGGCTTATGTGGCGCGGCGCCGCGGATGGAAGCTGGTGCGGATTCTCCGCCGGAAGCGCGGGTCGGAACATCAGGCGTCGCTATCGAATTCCGAGCGCCGCTTGAATGTGGAGCGGGCGTTTCGCGCGGCATCGCGAGTGGACGGTATGCGGATATTGTTGGTGGATGACGTGATGACCACGGGCGCGACCGCCCGTGCGTGTGCGCTTGCTTTGAAGCGGGCTGGGGCAAAAAGTGTGACGTTATTGACCCTGGCACGTGTGGACCGGCGGCTAGCAGTGCCTTCTGCCAAAACTTACATAGGGAGCAGCGAATAAATGGTTGCGACGACAAGATTACAGAAGCCTGTTCTGGTTCTGAATGCGAGCTACGAGCCGATCAACGTATGCGCGGCGCGGCGGGCTCTGGTGCTGGTGCTGAAGGGCCTGGCATCAACGGAAGAGATCAGCCCCTTTCTGGTTCATTCGGCACGGAGGGCGATGAAGGTTCCGTCGGTAATCCGGCTGCTGGAATACCGGCGGATTCCGCACCAGACCCGCGCGTTGAGCCGCAAGAATATCTTGATGCGCGACCGCTATACCTGCCAGTACTGCCATAAGACGCTGCCTTCCGCTGAAATGACGCTGGACCATGTGATTCCCCGGTCACGCGCGGGTGAGACAGCGTGGGAAAATCTGGTGGCCTGCTGCCATCAATGTAATAACCGGAAAGGGTGCAGGACGCCGGAAGAAGCTGGGATGAAGCTGAGCAGACCACCGCGTCCGTTCAGTCTGCACACCAGCAGGCACTTGATGCGGCTGCTTGGCAAGAGCGATGAGCAGTGGCGGAAGTATTTGTTTTACTAACGATACGGCATTTTGCCGTACGATGAATCATGGCTACAGAGAACGTTCCTATATCGCGGTTAGAAGCGCGTCTACCGGCCGAGGTTTATGCCCTTTTGAAGCGAGCGGCGGAGATAGAGGGTCGCACGCTTACAGATTTTGTTGTGTCGGCTGCGCGAGAGGCCGCGGGCCGTACTATTGAACAGGCGGAAGTGCTGCGCGTTTCAGCGGACGACCAGCGGAGAATCGCGGAGGCATTGCTGAACCCGCCTCGCTCGTCTCCAGCCCTGCGGCGAGCATTCAAAAGCCATCTTAAACTTTTTGGCAGCGCGTGAGCGCTCCGTTTCGCATGGAGCCTTTAGGCGGTCAGGATCGCTCAGGCTTCGATTGCGGCCAAGCTGAACTAAATCGTTACTTTCACGCGCAGGTGACCCAAGATATTCGCCGCCGGATCACGAACTGTTTTATAGCGTTCGATGCGGCGCAGGAATCGATAGCCGGCTATTACACGTTGGCGTCGGCCAGTATTCCAACGCCTGACCTGCCGCAAGATCTCACCAGACGGCTACCGCGGTATTCCTCACTGCCCGCGGTTCGCATCGGGCGGCTGGCTATCGAACAGCGATTTCAAAGACGCGGCTTGGGAGGTGCGTTACTGGCCGATGCCGCCCGACGAACACTGGAAGCGGCGCCCGCGTCCTACACACTCCTTGTGGATGCGAAAGACGATCAGGCTGCAGACTTTTATAGGCACCATGGCTTTCTATCCATTGAAAGCCAACCGCGAACTTTATTCTTGCCACTTGCCACAGCAGCAAAGATTCTATTAGGTGGATGACGCTGGACCGGAAGGGGTGCAGGCCACCGGAAGAAGCGGGGATGAAGCTGAGCAGACCGCCGCGTCCCTTCAGTTTGCACACCAGCAGGCGTTTGATGCGGCTGCTTGGCAAAAGCGATTAGCAGTGGCGAAATATTTATGTCACTAGTGTGAACTGCTGCCATGGCGATGGGGCCGCGCAACGCGTTGCAGTAGTCACATTTTTTGTGACACGATCTTGGTATCTATGCCGAAGTATCTGATTGAGCGGAATATCCCGAACGCCGGGGCTTTGTCTGCTAAAGAATTGCAAGCGATTTCGCAGAAATCCTGCTCGGTAATTCGTAACATGGGACCGGAGATTCAATGGTTACAGAGTTACGTAACCGGGGATAAACTCTATTGTGTGTACATAGCTTCCAGCGAGCAGACTATTCGGGACCATGCCGCTGCTGGCGGCTTTCCGGCAGACCGAGTCAGCGAAGTGGTTGCCATGATTGATCCGACAACAGCGGAAGCGTAGCGAGCCACTAGTTTGAGAGGCTAAAGCACGCGCAGATCGCGCCCGGTCATTTGTTTGGGTTGCTCCACGCCTAAGACGCCCAGAATCGTTGGTGCGATGTCTTGCAGCGCGCCGGTTTGGTTGAGCTTGTAGTGGCTATCGTCTACCAGCAGGAACGGGACTGGATTGGTGGTGTGATACGTGTGCGGGCCGCCGGTTGCGGGGTCGATCATCGTTTCCGCATTCCCGTGATCGGCTGTGATGATCCAGCTAAAGTTCTTTTGGCGTAACGCGGCGTAGAGGCCGGACAGGCATGCGTCTACCGCTTCCACGGCTTTCACGGTGGGGGCCATCTTGCCGGAGTGGCCCACCATATCGGCGTTTGCGAAGTTCATCACGATAACATCGAAGCTGTCCGATTCGATTTGCTTTCTGGTGAGCTCGAGAATGCCTTCGGCGCTCATTTCCGGCTTCAGGTCGTAGGTTGCGACCTTTGGCGATGCCACCATCTGGCGCTCTTCACCGGCGTAGGGCTTTTCCACTCCACCGTTGAAGAAATAGGTGACGTGGGCGTACTTTTCGGTCTCGGCGACGCGCAGGTTGGCCCAGTTCATTTGCGCGAAAACGTTCGCCAGAATGTTGTCGGGGTGCTCTTTCGGCAGCACGAAGGGAACCGGGAAACTCTTGTCGTACTGGGTAAGTGTCACGTAGTTCTGATTGCGTTTCGAGAGGACTTCGGTCATCTCTCTGGCACGGTCCGCGCGGTAGTTGAAGAAGATGATGGAATCGTCTTCGTGGATGGGGCCTACGGGCTCGTTCGCCTGATCGACGATGGTGACCGGCTCAAGGAACTCGTCGGTGATGCCGTGTTCGTAGGATTGTTTAAGAGCTTGGACGGGGTCGGTAGCTTTGATGCCTTCGCCGGTGACCATCGCTTTGTAGGCGCGATCGATGCGGTCCCAGCGCTTATCGCGATCCATGGCGTAATAGCGGCCCGAGAGGGATGCGATCTTACCGATTCCGTATTCGTCGAGTTTGCGCTGCAGCTCTTCAATGAAGCCCGC
>JAYTGM010000173.1:0-15838 GCA_043733425.1 Terriglobia bacterium | reverse complement strand
AACCGCATGGGTAATCAGCGCTGCTTTAGCAATTTATCTGGTGAGCGCCAGTCATCCTGAACCGGATGCACTTCGGGTGATGCTTGGTGTGCTGGCTTTTTTCAGTGTTGGCGTGGCAATGAACAGCTTCGGTTTAGACGGCGCGCCTGGGGTGGACCGGTTCCTTCTGCTTCCCGTAGAGAGCCGGGAAATAATTTTGCCCAAGAACCAGGTCTTTGCGATCGCCAGTGCAGGTCCTACTATTTTGCTGGCGGTGCTTGCCGCCTTGAGGTTCGGATGGCGTGAAGGCACGGCGGATCTGCTGGAGGCCCTGGCTTTGTGCTTTGCGGCCCTGGCATGGGGAAACATCACTTCCGTCCGGCGGCCCGAACGTGGCGACGGTGCGGCAGGAAACGTGATCGATCAATTTATTGCCATGGCGGCGATTGGCCTCACGACTGCCGCCGCTATCGGGGCACTGCGTGGCGCAGGCGCGTCTGCTCCGGCCTACGTGTTCGGATTGGCAGCAATTTTTGGCGCACTGTACCTGATATCGCTCTGGTGGAGCGCCAGATACTTCACACGTAATTACGAACGGATCAGAGCGGAGATCAGTTAGCACTTCCCGCGCCGCGGTACAGGAGGAAAGGTCCCCAGTAGTAAGGGTCGGCATACTTACTGCCGGGCTTCAAGAGTGTTAGCTTAGCCGCGCGGAGTGCTTCGGCAGCATCGCGACCGTGTGCCAACCCGCCATAGAGCCCGCCCATCACTAAGGGTGAAGAGTAATCACTCACGTCCCACAGCCCGGCCACGACCGAGTGTGCGCCTGCGCGCAGAAAAGCCCAGGCTAACCCGACTAACCCCTCACCTGCGTATGTTCGCGCGCCCGCGCTGCGGCAGGCGGAGATGGAGACCAAATCGGCTTGAACCGGCAACCGCAGTACATCGCGGGCGGTCAGCTTGCCACGGCCGCCCGCTTGGGAAAGGATGATGGCGGATTCCAGCGGAGCACTTCGGTTCCCATCGGCATGCGTGGCGAAGTGAATGAACCGGTAGCTTCCAGGGAGTTGGCGCTCATACTCGGCGGGAGTTGCGCGGGAGCCGGTTAATCTGGTTTGTTCCGCGGAGGGGAACTGTGCCGCTATCTTGTCCAGTTCGCCCGGGGAATTCAGCAAACGGGGGAAGTCAGTACTCCATTCTGTTGCATCGCCTAACAGCAGCACGCGGTTAGTGCGTGCGGATGGCGGGCGATTTCCAAGCATCAAGCTGAGGGAGGGCGCAATGCTGACCGTTACGGTTTCAATCCAGTATGGTGCCGAGGCACTTCCTTGTCGAAGGGTTTCGAAATTCAAGCCATATAGAGGGCCATCGGGAACAATCACCACTTCGTGCACCCCATGAAGCTGTTTGAGCGCTGGTTGCACCAAGGAGTTAAATAGCGCGGCACCTTCAGAGGAGGCGTCCTGGCGGGCTTGCACTAGTTTCTGGAATCGGTCGACGCGGTCGCGAAGTTCGTTTTCACCCGCCATGGTGTATGAGCCATAGTTTCCAGGCCCGATTACCCACAAGTACGATTGTTGAGGCGCCACCCAATAGGCCAGATAGGCGGAACCGGTGCGCTTTGCCAGTGCGCGAAAGGCCTTCAGCGTGTTGGCCTGTGTCGAATGCTCAGGTAAATTCAAGTCGTCGCGGAGCAAGCGCGCGCGGCTTGCTTCCGCGGATCCAAACGCCTGTTCGCTGAAACCGTGCCGCATCAAACCAGCAACGTATTGCTGATTCAACTTCATCGCGCTTGCCGCGAACGATAGCTTGTTGTCTAAATCCCGCAGCTCTGTCCGCTGGCGATCGATCAGAGCCAACCCGGCGGCATAAGCTGCTTCCGCTTCCGAGACATTTCCAGCATGCTGATAAATGCGAGTCAGTTCCGAGTACGCGTCCAGCGTTGGGCCAGCCTCAACTGAGCTTGCAACTAAATCGCGTAATTGTTTAATGGCGGCAGCGGTCCTATTTTCACCCGCTGAAATTTGGGCCTGATTCACAAGAGCTAGCTGTCTTTCAGACATTTTTGGGAGGCGATCGCCAATTGCGAACGCTTCCTGATTACGCTCTTTTGCCGCTCGCCAATCGCCTAGCTCGATCCAGGCGGCTGCTTCATTGGTAAGCCAGCGCACGCAATAATCGGGGTTGGTACTTAGCGACGCAGCGGCAGCCTGGCGATAATAATCCGCTGCCTTTTTGAAATCCCGCTGTTCGAATGCAAGATTTCCCAGATGTCCCAGGCATAAGTGCTGGTCTTGCGGAAGAGCTTCAGCCTGCGCGGCCAGATAGACGCTGTTGGCTTGTTCAAAGTGACCCAGATGGTAATAAGCCCAACCCAAACTGATGCGCACATTGGCGGCAGCACCTTTTTCGTTTGCCTGTTCGAAGAGCTTGAGCGAGGCGTTTAACGGTGCAATGGATTCCTCAAAGCGACCGGCCTTTTCCAGTAAGAACCCAGCATCGTGCAGAATGAACCGGTCCAGCGAAGTGTCATGAGAGGAGCGGGCGTACGCGCGGGCTGCTTCCAAATTCTGTTCCGCTTCATGCAGCCGGTTCAATTTCAGCAGCGGACTGAAGCGGGCAACCTGCACCTGAGCTGTCCGTTTGGCATTGCGGTCATCAATGCTCAGTTGAAGGCACTGCTCAAGATGAAGATCGGCCTGCTTCCACTGACCCAGGCTGTCTTCCAGCTTTGCCATGGCGCGCAGCCTTCGGTAATCGCCAGAATGAGTGGCGTGTTGGCCCGCTGGAAGTTGCGCGGGGAGCAAGGCCAGATACTGTAGAGCCGCTTCCAGGCCCTGCTGGTTACGAATGATGTCAGAACGGGTAATCTCCGACTGCCAGAAAAGATCCTGCTTAACGTTGAGGGAGCGGGGGGAGCACGCACTCAGCAGCATTACAGCCGGAAAGATCTGGAGCGCTCTTCGCACTCATAACATTATGGGTGTTAACCGCCGGCTCAAGCCACGGGCGGATCGGTTTGACCGCCATTTGCGCCCACGGAACAAGCCGTCACATCGCCACCAGTTGGGGAGCCTAAATCGATGTGCAGTGCGGTTACGCGGCGTTCCACGGCAGTGATGATCAATTCGCCAAGGTGGAGACGGCCGAAATTTTCGATGTGGATTACGTTCTGCACCACTTTAAATTCGGGTCCTGATGGGGTTACGACGCGAAAGAGAGGCAGGATGGCGGCGTGCCGCGTTTCATGAAGTTCGTCCCCGGGCTGTCGCCGGCAAAATGGAAAATAGCGGTGAAGTTTGCTTTCCACAAGCTCCGTGAATCTGCCCGCCATGGTGTATTCATGAATGCGGCCGCGAAAATCCGGGTCGGTCCGGTGGCGTTCCCGCAGCTTCTCCAGCGTGTTCAGTTCAGTGAAAAGATCTGACAGGTTTTCAAGCTCGATGGGGGTTCCGTTCACCTTCAAATTGATGATTGCCGAACCATCTGGAACAATGGAAGGCTGAACATCTTCCTGCTGCGAGTGGGAACTGTGAACCTGAGCGCGGATGAGATCCGCCGTAATAACGCCGGCTATATTCAATTGCTCAGCCACAGCGGTTACGCGCGTCTCATACGTTCCGGTGGAAGCTTGGAATTCCCCAGTCGCCCGGCTAATTACCGATTCGCATTGCAAAAAATCGCGAATCTTTACTCCCTTACTTTGCCCCCTGCTCACCCCGCCCGAGGGAGGCAACGCGCTTGCCGCCTGCACCTCCAGGACTTCTTCGTAAGGCCGGTGAATTTTGCCGGATAACCCGGCGGCGTAAGCGTGAAACAGAAACCGCGGCCTGCTCATTGTTCGTGTTTTCCTTGAATAGTGAATGGATATCTTGCCACAATTTGCGGCTCCGCGCCTTCCCGAACCCCGAAAATTGTCAACTCGAAAGTTCCCGCGCCCAAGCGGGATGCCGGCACCAGAACCAGCAGAGAACCGTCTCCCACGGCGGCTTCAGCCCGCAGCGTCTGTTCCGCGCTTCCCGAACGGGCGATCTTTGCTTCATATCGAGAAAATTGTTCCGGCCATTCATTTGCGATCAGTAGCGGAGCGGCGCGCTGTTGAATGGACAAACTAGTTGTACCGGCACTTCGGCTGGCGCTAAGGATGTGGGGCAACGCCGAAAGCTGCAGATCTTCCTGACCCACCGCTTTTAAGCGAGGAATTTCAACTGCATTCTGGTAACCGGCAAGCATGGCTAATAGCGCGAAAGCACCTAAAGCGAACTGCGGCACCCAGGGCAAAGCAAACCAGCCACGGCTCGCTTGCTTAGGGGTTGGTCCGGCTGTGCGCTCCAGTTCCGGCAAGACAGAGGGGGCCACCTGCCGGATGGCAGTTAGATCCTCCACATCCTGTGCGCAGGACGCACAAGAGAAGAAATGTTCTTCAAACGCGAGCGTTTCCGGCTCTGAAAGCTCACCCAGAACGTATCGCTCAGCGGCGAACTGAAACTGGCTGTGATCTGCGCTATCCATATACTGTTTACTAGTGATAGCAGACTACACAAACGTTACAGGTTGCTATTCCGTCAGGACCACGGCGCGGTATAGATATTTCTCGCTTTCCAACTGAGCGATTGTCCATTGGGCCACATCCGCGCGGGAAATTTTGTTTGCCTGCAGGCCGCGCATCTTCTCAACCACGCTGAACCGGTTCAGCGCTTTGCCATTGGTCAGGACCGCTGGCCTGATGAGCATCCAATCGAGCCCGCTTTCTGCCACCAATTTTTCCTGACGGTCTTTGTCCTGATAAATCGTCTTGAGAAACAATGGCTGAATCACGCGGTTGTAAAAAAAACCGCCGTGCCCCCGGCTGTTGCCCGCTCCAATACCGGTGATGCACAACAACCGACGGACATTGTGCCGCTGCATCGCCCGAATCAGGTTCAGGGTGCCTTCTGAAAAGACGGTGATCTTGTGACGGGTTACTTTTACCCCCAAACTGCAGATCACTGCTTCCTGAGCGGCCATGGCCCGGTCGAGCGCTCCGGGAAAAAGTACGTCGGCTTCGGTGATGGTAAGGCGCTGATCTCGCAGACCGGCAAGCTGTTTTTCATGGCGAACCAGAGCGGTAACTTCGTGGTTCTGCTTCAGAGCCTCCCGGACAAGCTCCTGGCCGAGAGGACCCGCCGCACCCACAATCAAAACTCTCATGACCCAGCTTTCCTCAGACCGCTTATGGTACTAAGCGGCGGAAGAGCGCGGCAAACTGCTCCATGCTGAGCGTCTCGGCGCGTTCCCCTGATTCAGGCTGCGCGTCAACCAATTCGCGCCCGTAGAAAGGGGCTAGGTTGTTGCGTAAAGTCTTGCGCTTTTGGCGGAATGCTTTGCTCACGAAATCAAGGAAGCCATCTGGATTCGGGAAGACCGAATTCTGACGCGGCACTAGCTTAATGACCGCAGAATCTACCTGGGGCGGGGGACGGAAAGATCCCGGTTTCACGGTGAAGAGAATTTTGGCTTCCGCGAAAAATTGAGTGTCCAGGGAATAATAACCATAAGCACGCGTGCCCGGCACGGCGACAATGCGGTCAGCCACTTCTTTCTGAATGAGAAAGACTGCTGGACGGCGCAGCCTGACAACCCTCGAAATAATGGGCGTGGCCACGTAATAAGGCAGATTGCCTGCAATTGGAGCGCCGGCCCAACGGTTCAGGTCGACGTGCAGAGCATCGCCCGAAACCACTTCAAGGGCAGGGAACTGCACGGCAAGTTGCGCAGCTAACTCGCGGTCCAGCTCGATAGCAGCTACGTGCATGGCACGGTCCAACAGGTGCTGAGTGAGAGCACCTTTGCCAGGACCGATTTCCACTAGAACGGGCTCACCGGTTTCGCAGGCCGCTGCGGCAATACGTTTCAGTACGGACTGGTCTGCTAAGAAATGCTGCCCTAGTTTTTGACGCGGCATTTAGCCGCGAACGTTGATTCGGTGTGACCTGAGCAAAATCTTGCCGCTGGTACGCTGACCGAAAGCGGTAGCCGGCGCAAAGCTGGTAAACAGAATCAAATTGCCTAATTGTTTCATGTCATCCCGGGTGACCAGACCCCGTGCGGCATAATTTGCCACCTGTCCATTTTTATCGATGGTCAGTTCCATCACTACATCGTGGCCGGTATAGCCGAACGGCGACAGTTGATCCACCTGTACCTGGGTGGTGAAACCAAGGGGAATATCGTCGTTCGGAAACTGTTGCGGGAAGCTCAAGCAACTGGCCAGCATGGTGAAGCACGCCACCGAAGAGAGCACCCCACCGGCAGCCGGCAAAGCGAGAGGACGCATTAAATCACGCATGGAGATCCGCGCGCGCATCCACCACCTGCGCGTGGCGGATGAGAAGTCACCACGCCCTTGGATACGCTCGAATTCGTGAGATGCCATGACGCATAAACGGCTAGCAAGTTCCTTGGGAGCAGGCTTAACTGGAAGCGCCCGCAGGGCTGTTAACAACCGAGCCCGCGAATGCTTTGCTTCAGATACTTTGGCCGAACAATCACGGCACCGTGCTACATGAAGGGTTAACTCCTTCAGTTGAATGCCAGGAAGATCGCCTTCCAGAAAGCTCGACAAACGGTCTTCTATCGCGCGGCAGCTCATAAGCATTCCCGTAACTGCAGTGCCGGATTGAAGCGCGCGGTCAGTTGCAGGCGCAAAGCTTCGCGGCCGCGCAAAATTCGGCTCTTCACCGTACCCATTGAGATCTGCAATATTTCCGCGATCTCGTCGTAGCTCAAATCTTCTACATCGCGCAGCACCACGGCTTCCCGAAAGCTTGGGTTGATTCGCGTTAAAGCTTCTTCAAGTAGAACCTGCTTTTCACGATCAAAGGCGCGGTCGTAAGGGGAGCGTGCGCCATCCGCAAGCGACCGCTCACGAGGCTCTGCTTCGTCCACGAAATCCTCCTGCAGACCCACTTCCTTGTGCCTGTGCCGGAACAACCATCTGCGCCGGTTATGGCTTTCATTGACGGCTATGCGATATACCCACGTCCGCAAACTGCTCTTTCCCTGAAACTGTTTTACATTGCGGAAAACTTTGAGGAACACTTCCTGAGTAACATCGCAGGCGTCGCCGGAATCGTTCAAAAGCCGGTAAGCAAGGTTGTACACAGGCTGCTGAAAACGCGAGATCAATAACTCGTAACTGCTCTCCACGCCATCCCGAAGACCAGCAATTAGCTGCGCGTCTTCATACGAAAGCACGGCTTCGACGGTCTTTGCAGCTAAATCGAACGTGATCGGGGTAGTCACGGCTGCCTAAAAGTTGCTCCTATCTGATTTGACCACCGAATAGGTCATAAAGTTCCCGCGCCCACCTTAATTTGCTGGGTAACCAGCCGCCGCCTTCACTTCCGCGATCTGAAGATTATGACGGTGATTGTGAAGTGCCACGGAGAGAAGCCACTCGTATCCATTCAGCGGGCCAAATAATGGGTGAGGTAAGAGATGTTCCTTGAGGGGAAAATCGGTGGTTTTCGTGAAGTCTATCGTTTTTTGGCGGGCAGCCTGATAGCGGGTGATAATTTGATCGCGGGTAAACTTGCTCTTCGGCTGCAGCACTTCCGGAGCCTTCACTTTGGTGCTCCGGTCTGGCAGCGCGCTTTCGATTAGAGCAACTTTGGCCGCGGTCTTTGCTTCCCACTCCGAATCTACGGGTGCTTTCTTATTTCCCATGACAGCTGAGAAGATCAGTGATTCGGACAACATGATGTGCTCCGACGTTTCGGCAATGCTCCACTTTTCAGGAGATGCCTTGAAGCTCCACTGAGCTTCTGACAAACCACGCACGGAATCCAGGAATTCAGTTTGGGAATCTGTCATCAGCTTAAGAGCCTTGGAGCGTTCCGCATCGGTCATCGTTGCTTCCGTGGCGCAGGCCAGTGCGGCGGTTGCGACAAGGGCAGTTAGCGGTCTCACCATCACATGAGTTTCCCCACAAGAAATTATTGTGGCCGCGCTCGAGCTTGATACAGACGGTGAAGCAGCCAAGCCATCAACAAACAGAGCAACGGGTCAGTAATTTCCGCAACGTGATTGGGCAGATATCGTTGAGTGATTTCAACCGCGGCCAGCATTAAAGCCATCGCCACTGCCGCAAAGCGCAACGGCCAGCCCGCTTCACGGAACAACCAGACCGCGGAGCCGAAGAGAAAAGCTTTATTTAAAAATATGGCAAAGCCGGTCTCGCGGGCTGTCGAGAAAACAGAGCGAAAAGGAACCCAAATGAAACGCTGCGCATTTTCGTTGAAGTGAAACGGCGAGAGCCCCGTAGCCACAACCGAAGCGACTATCAGCAATGCCAGAAGGAAATCACGTTGTTTGAGGGGCGCGAAAAACAGCATCCAGAAAATCCATGCGAACAGGAACGTTACCCAGTATTCCCACCCTGCTTGGATGCCCAGAACCATGAATCGCGCTGGCAGCACCAGACCGAGTAGCGGGAAGATGGTGTTCATCCCTTCGGCACCGAGAATCGCCAGCAGCATTCGTGCCGCGGCCAGCCAGCTCACCAGGAGTGCGAAAAATGAAACTGGGGCGAAACGGGTACTGAAGAACGCGGACAGTTTGTTGAGCAGATCGGTCCGGCTCAAATCGGGAATTAAGGGGAACATCAGGGCACCCAGCCAGCAGCAAAGCAGCAAAGCGGCACCGGGGTGCCTGATGCGGAGCGGCGCGGCCGTGCCCCTTTTTGCCACGGTGGTAGCCAGCACCATCCCAAGTGCGGCACCGAGGATATTCGTCGCCACATCAACGGAGCTGGTAAACCGGAGCGCATCGTACAGTTGGGTGATTTCAATTGAGGTGGAGAGGATGGCGGCAAGGAATATGGGGCCGCCAAAGCGCAGCACCGCCGACCGTGAGCTGAGCCACAGGTACACTGCCGCCCCGAAGGGCACGTAGATGGCGATGTTTACCGCAATATCACGAAGTTCAAACCGGTTGAGGGAAAACGTCCAGGTGTGAATCAGGGTGTCGATAGGGCCATATGGCCCCCGCTGCGCATGAAACTCCCAAGGGTATAGGGACCCATAGATGAGAAGTGCCGCAATAACAAGAACGATGCGAAGCAAGTAATCAGCACAACACACTTGGGATCAAGCTGTTTAAAAAGAAACTTCAATCGTGGGCTAACCACCCGAACGCCGGTGGGCCGGTGCCGAACCGTCGCTGGGCACCGGAAGCTATCTTTGCCATCCGCTCAATAACGGAGTTTTGAAAAGCCGGATCGTGCCACTCCAGCCATCCATGCTTGCGGCTGATGTGGAGCGCTGCTTCGCGTGTTGTCGCGCCTCTCAATTTAGTGGCCCTGTTATGCAGCGGATCGGCAATTATGGGGTTGCCTGTAATTTGCAGAGCGGTGTCCATCAGGCGTTCGGGATTGCAAGGCAATAGCGGGGCGAGAGTGGCATAGACTTCAATCCCGGTCTCTCGCAGCGTTTTGATGGTTTGCCATCGTTCCGCAATAGAAGCGCAATGGGGCTCATACAGCTTTCGGACATCTTCCCTGTCCGTGGTAACTGAAAAGCTCACCCGCAGTTTTGGGATGCACCGCAAGAGATGTAAATCCCGCAAAAGTAATGGACCGCGGGTCTGGATGACGAAAGCCGCTGGCGGGTGGGACATGACTGCTTTAAGGACGCCGGGCATGGCGCATTCCGCTTCCTCGGCGGGCTGATACGGGTCAACCAGTGGTGAGCAATAAATCCGCTGTTCCGGGCGCAGTTCTTTTTTGACCGCGTGTGCCACGTTCGGCTTGAATGTGGTGAACTGCCCCCAGTGTTCCCAGTCGGCTGGTTTCAGCCCGCCGTAAATTCGAAGAGTGGGCACGTAGCAATACGTGCAACCGAATGTGCAATTGCGCGCCGGAGTCAATGAATGCGTGAAGCCCGCCTGCGCCAGAAAACCAGATACGTGGCTTAACATACTTGGGCACAACAGGGCAGCGGTCCCCGCTTAGAAGGACAGCTTTTCACGCGCGTAATGCAAAGAGACTTTGACGTTCTCATCTTCCAGGCGCAACTGCGCTTCCGGATTCAGCATATCCACACGCGGGAGAGCCTGCAGGCGGTGACCTTGTTTTTGGACAACCGACAGAGTCCTGGCAAGATACGCGCCGTTGCGCTCAGGAAAAGTCGCCCAGTATTTTTCGGTGAGGCACGGCACGCGGAGCGGATTGCGGGTGATCATCTCCAGCACGAACCGCGTCTTCGGACGCGCGTTTTTTACTGCGGCAACCATGCGCGCTAAATCCAGATACCCTTCGCCAAGCGGTACTTCCGAAAGCAGGAAGCCGTCTTTGTCTTCCTCTACCCCCATGTCTTTCACATGGGTTGAAAGCGCATAGGGGGCGAGCTTTTCCACTACGGCCATGGGATCGTCCAACAGCGAGATGTTATTCCCAAAATCGATACACGCGCCCAGATATTCGCTGGAATGATCCTTGAGAATGGCCACCATTTCGTCGACGGTCCAATCCTTGTGATTTTCTAAGGCCATGGAGAATTTGTACTTCTCCAGCACCGGTACGGAGGCTTTGATCCCGGTCAGAGTCTGAGTGACGAAAAGCTGCCAATCCACCAGACTTGAAAACGTTTCATAACGGCGGCCACTGAGCGCCCCTGCCCGGCCGCAGATAGCCCCGGCAGCTTTAGCGTCCAGAACGGCCTTTTCAAGGTGGGCCGTATCTTTACTCTTGGGAACGGGCAGCATGGCTTCGATGTACATTCCGTACTGTTCGGCGCGGGCGCGCAACTTCGGAATGTCGCCATTGATTTGCGCCTGAATCCCGGCTGCTCCTAAGCCGTGGCAATGCTCCAGGAATTCGAGCGTGTCTTTGGGTTTCAAGAACGAAAGGTATGAAGTGGTGGCGATTCCCAGTTTGCTCGCGGGCGGTGTTCCCTTAAATACCGCAGCCGCGGCGAGAGACGTAAAAGTACGTCGAGTCATGCCATTATTCTCGCAGAACAGACCAGCCGGGATTACACTGGGATCGATACACATGAAAAGGGTAATGTTTACACATGCGAACTAACATTGAAATTGACGATAAATTGATGAAGCAAGTGATGAAGCAGACTGGCCTCAAAACCAAAAAGGCAGCCGTGGAAGCCGGTCTTAAGATGCTTGTGACGGTTCACGCACAGACGGGAATACGGAAGTTATTTGGCAAAGTACAGTGGGATGGGGATTTGGAAGTTTCTCGGTTGAGCCACGGGGAGGAATAGCCGTTGGTTATTGTCGACACATCCGTGTGGATCGATTCTCTCCGGGGCCTGGTGAATCCGCGCACAACATGGCTGGTTCAAGAATTAAGCACTCGCCGGGTCGGGTTGACAGATGTGATATTCTGCGAGGTTCTTCAGGGCGTCCGGACCCAATCGCAATTCGAGCGAACCCGGCTCGAGCTCTGTAAGCTGAGGGTCTTCAACACGGGCGGGGAAGAGCTGGCTGTCATCTCCGCCGCTAACTATCGTGATCTTCGTTTGCGCGGTTACACCGTGCGCAAAACAATTGATTGCGTGATCGCGACTTTTTGCATTGAAGGGCAACACTCGCTTCTGCACAACGACCGCGATTTTGAACCGTTTGAGAAACATCTCGGGTTGAAGGTGATCCATCCCCGATATCACTAAGACCTTAGTGAGTCATCGCGTACACAACATAATTGACGCCTAAGCGTATTGCCATCCCAGCGAACTGTTCAGGATACCGTTCTGAATCCGCCCACTCCCACGCATCTCCTACGTCTGAATTGAAGCTGATGGCAACCATCACGCGGCCTTTATCGTCATAGATGCCGCGCCAGTAAGGCACGGTACCGCCATTTTTCGACCCGGTCCGCAAGTGCGCGGCTCCTGGCATTTGTATCCGCTTGTCCAGATCGTAAACAGTATGAAAAATAGGATCGTTGTTCGGGATGTCTACAATGAGCCGGTCAGGAAAAACATGCTTGATGCGTTCCTGGAACACAGCCCACTCTTCGGTTCCATGAAAATCGTCTGCCATGAAGAAGCCGCCGCGCAGCAGATACTCGCGCATCTCAAGAGCTTGTTTGTCGCTCAACCCCCATTCACCCACCTGCACGGCGTAAATCCATGGCCAGTCGTAGGCGTCGCCTTCATCCAAGTTGACGGGCTGTTCCACGGGTCGCACGTGCACCCGGGTCAACCTTGCCAGTGCTTTAGAGAAATGTCTATCCGCGCGTGGGTAATCCTGGGTCCAGAGCGAAAGCCCCTGGCGCCAATCGCCATCGTAGCGGCCCCGGTACCCGTCGTTCGCGCCCGGAGGAAACATTAACCGCGCGAATTGAAATTCCGTCTTTTCCTGAAAATTTTCAGGCAGCTCAAACTCCTCATACTCCACTCCCCGAAACTGCCGGAAAGGACGCTGAAACGCGAAGAGCACGCCCGACAATAGGACCGCGCCCAACACCGCCTTTGCCGCGCGGGTTAGCACAAAGCGAAGCACTCGCGGGCTGCCGAGATAGTTCGTTCGATGTCCGCTTCAGAGTGTGCCGCAGAAATAAACATTGCTTCAAATTGGGAAGGGGGCAGATAGATTCCTCGCTCCAGCATCAGATTAAAAAATGTGCGAAACCGGTTCGTTGCAGTCTGCTTGGCAGTCTCGTAATCGGTCACGGGCTGGTCGTTAAAGAACCATGTCATCATGGAACCCACGCGATTGGTGGTGATTCCCGCTGGTGCCGCCGTGGCAAGCAACGCGGCGCGCTTTTCGAGGACACTGTACACCTCCGGGTGCGCCCGCAAATACCGCAACATTGCAAGACCGGCGCTCACGGCCATCGGGTTGCCAGAGAGTGTCCCCGCTTGATAGATGGGCCCGCTGGGTGCCACAAAACTCATCACATCCCGGCGGCCGCCGTACGCCGCGATGGGTAAGCCGCCGCCGATCACTTTACCTAGTGCGGTCATATCCGGACGGATGCCGTAGACTTCCTGCGCGCCCCCTAAAGCAAGCCGGAACCCCGTCATCACTTCATCGAAAATCAGCAGTGCGCCATACTTCGTGCAGAGATCCCGCAACGCTTGTAAAAAGCCGGCGGCTGGCGGGACGCAACCCATATTGCCCGCAATCGGTTCCACAATCACTGCCGCAATCTTCTCCGGATGCGCTCGAAACGCGTCTTCCACGGCACCAGGGTCATTGAATGGTACAGAAACCGTGGTATCGCTAAAGCCTTTCGGGACACCCGGAGAATCAGGCAGCCCCAGCGTCGCCACGCCGGAACCGGCCTTAACTAACAGCGAATCCACATGACCGTGATAGCAGCCTTCGAACTTAATCGTCAGGTCGCGGCCCGTGAACCCGCGCGCCACACGCAACGCGCTCATGGTAGCTTCCGTTCCAGAGCTAACCAGGCGCACCATCTCAACTGACGGTACCGATTCACAAATCAGCTCCGCCATTTCCACTTCCCGCTCCGTAGGCGCGCCGAAGCTGGTGCCCAATTCCAGAGTGTTCCGCAGCGCCTCAATCACAGGTGGGAACCGGTGCCCTAATAGCATAGGGCCCCAACTGCCGATGTAATCCAGGAACTCATTGCCATCCGCGTCGTACATTCGCGCGCCTTCACCGCGAACCATAAACGCCGGTGCTCCGCCTACGCTGCGGAATGCGCGTACCGGAGAATTCACGCCTCCAGGGATGTGTTTCTTGGCCCGTTCGAATAGCGCTTCGGATACTGATCGTTGGATCATCGTTTTAAAGGGCTGAGCGCCACTTCCATCAAACTACCATTCAGGTTGCGCAACAAGCGGCCCTTTAAGCCGACATAGCTTTGCGTGCCCGCGAACAAATCCTGAATTGCCGCTTTAAAAAGCTGGCTTCTTCGCGTGAACTGCACCATACGCGCCGGCACGCGCCCAAATAGAAAACGTCCGTAGAAAATGCGCTTGGCCAAGCGCGAACCGAATTCCAGGTCGTGCATAAAATCCCGCCGCAGCAACTGCCGGTAAGCCTGCTCGCCAGAAGGCCCCTCGCCTTCAAGAATTTCTCCGGCTGCTAAATCCGCTGACCGCAGCGCGAAATACAATCCCTCTCCGGTGATCGGGTCTACTAACCCCGCGGCGTCCCCGACTGCCGTCCAACCATCCCCTGCAACCCGATTGCCCTTCCAAGCCGCAGTTTCCAGGCACGGCAGAAGATGGCTATAAAACTCAGCGCCCGCAAACTTCAGGCCCCGCTCTTCCATGTATCCTTCAAGCCGCTTCCGCAGCGAACCCGCCGGCTCGCCTTTGCCGCAGATGCCCACCGACATGTGCCCGCAGCGTGGAAACACCCAGATATAACCGGCCAGATCGGGCAGAAATTGAATATCGATTCCCGCCTGTTCACCGGCTACGTAGTAACCCATGGCGGACATCGTGTCGGCCCCGCTAAGCTGCGTGCCATAGTCTCGCAAGGGGTTCCGTGCTCCCATCGCAATCACGCAATGGTCAGCGTCCACCGCGCCGCCGGATGTTGAGATGCGCCATCCAGTTCCGCTCCGTTCCATCGCGGTCACACGCGTCTTTTCCACTTGCGCTCCCGCTTTGGCGGCCCGCTCCAACAACAGCCCGTTCAGTTCTTTGCGCGAGTAAATCACAATAGGATGATCCAGCTTCAGGTTTACCGTTCCCGCTCCGGGCGCGGCAAGGGTAGTCTCGCTCACGAAGCGTTTCGATGCCGCGTTCTCTATTAAAAACGGATACTCACGATAGGCCTTGTAGGTCAGGCCGCCGCCACAGGGCTTTTCCCACGCAAGTTTCTCATCGATCAAGATTGTGCTGACACCTGCAGCCGCCAGGCGCTCGGCGGTGAACGCCCCCGCTGGCCCGCCACCCAGGACGGCGACCCGCATTACAGCTTCGGCCCGTTCGTTTCACCGGAACCAGGAGCGGAGTGCGGTGAGCCACTTACAGCCGGATGCCCAGGAGGCACCTGCATTCCACCCGAAGAATTCGTCATGGCCCCAAAGCCTTTATCGAGCGGCTCTTTGCCCCCGTTGCTCGGCATCAAGTGCCCGTCGGGCGACGTGGCCAGATTGCCCATGGCACCTTCCCCACTGCCCTTGCCAGACAGTTCGGAACCTTGCGTATGCCCAAGCGTACTTAAAGGCGCACGGGTCTTCACCACCCATTCGTCCTTCACGCGTTCCAGTGCATAATTCACCGTCACGCCGCCACCGGTAGGTTGCCCTTTCGCCGCAAACGAAACCGTCGCGTCCGCGGTGTTGCCGTGAAACTGAACTGAGGTGACGTTTACATCCATCTGTTTCGGATCGATCCCGCGCTTCGCTACACCTTTGCGGACGCCATCCTGCACTGCTTCTTTGTTATCGATATTCTTGGCGCACCCAGTCAGAACCAGTGCGCACGTGATTGTTCCCAACAGCAAACCCTTGTATTTCACTTGGCCGATTATCCCACCTTGAGGATGGCCTCCACCACGCCATCCGCCGTATAGATGGATGCTTCCGCGGCAGGCTCGATCCCAAATTCACGCAACGTTGCGGAAGTGACCGGTCCGATTGTAGCCGCACGCACATTTCGTACCCGCTCCGTTCCCACCGCCGCAATTGTGTTCCGTACGGACGAGGAACTGGTAAACGTAATCCAATCCGTCTTGCGAAGGTTTGCGAACGCCTTGTTCAAGAGCCATTCCAGATTATCTGGCGCCTCAGTCCTGTACGCTTCCGCAACATCCACCGTTGCTCCCCGAAGCCGCAGCCCGGCAGGCAAAACGTCCCGCGCCACCGCGGCCCGTGGAATCAACACGCGCTCGCCATGCATCTGTTCGGGAAATGCCTGAAGCAGACTTTCCGCAA
>JAYTGM010000172.1:0-2214 GCA_043733425.1 Terriglobia bacterium | reverse complement strand
CCAGCTTGCTACGCTTTTCCCACGCGCCTTCGATGCGACTTCTTTATAGTCTCGTCTTCTTCGCAACAGCCCACGCGTGCTTGGCGGCCGATCCCGCGGATTGGATTGTTACCGCACGTTACGTGGTCACCGTAGACGCGCAGCATCGGATTATCGACAACGGTGCGCTCGCGGTTCGGGATGGCAAAATTCAGGCCATCGGCACCATCGCCGATATTAACCGCCGCTTCATTGCCAAGGCGAGACTCGATCGTCCGGATTCACTCATTGCGCCGGGGCTCATCAACACGCACACCCACGCCGCCATGTCTCTGCTGCGCGGCATCGCTGACGACCGCCGCCTGCAGGATTGGCTGGAGCACTACATCTTCCCAGCCGAAGCCAAGAACGTCACGCCGGAGTTTGTCCTTTGGGGCACGCGGCTTGGGTGTCTCGAAATGCTACTTTCCGGCACCACTACTTTCACCGACATGTATTACTTCGAAGAAGTGGTTGCACAAGCTGCGAAAGAAGCGGGGATGCGCGGAGTGCTCGGCGAGACCATCATCGGTTTTCCCGTCGCCGATGCCAAAACCCCGGCGGAATCGCTTGCCCGAACAGCCAGGTTTCTCGACACGTTCGCAACAGACAGGCTTATCGTTCCAGCCGTTGCGCCACATGCGATCTATACGAATTCCGCCGAGACATTGAAAGCATCGCGAGCTCTGGCTGACAAGTTTCACGCGCCTCTGGTGATTCACCTTTCCGAAACGAAAAAAGAAGTGGACGATTGCATCGCCAAGAACGGTATGACCCCTGTCGCCTATCTCGATTCGCTGGGCGTGCTCACGGGCCGCACCATCGCCGCCCATGGCGTGTGGCTGTCGGATGACGACATCAAGATTTTGAAGGCGCGTAATGTAGGCGTCGCTCATTGCCCGTCCAGCAACATGAAACTAGCGAGCGGTGCCGCCCCCATCATGAAGCTGCTGCAAGCGGGCGTGAATGTCGGGCTAGGCCCCGATGGCCCCGCGGGCAGCAATAATGACTTGAACCTGTTTGAAGAGATGGACCTGGCCGCGAAACTTCAGAAACTGGTCACGATGAATCCGGAAGCCTTGCCCGCGCGAACGGCAATCGATATGGCAACCATCGGAGGCGCGCGCGTGCTTGGGCTCGAAGCGAAGATCGGCTCTCTCGAAAAGGGTAAGGAAGCAGACCTGATTGCAGTGCGGCTGGATCAGGCACATGCCGTTCCTCTTTACAATGTGGAATCCCAACTGGTCTACGCTCTAAAAGGAAGCGATGTGACCGATGTAATGGTCGCGGGCAAACTGCTGGTTCGTGACCGGAAGGCGCTCACTTTGGATACCGCTAGCATTTACCGCAAGGCACGCGAGTACCAAAAATCCGTAGCCGCCTCGTTACGATAACAACGGCATGGAAATCTTACTCCGTTATGTGAAGCCGTATTGGAAGCTTGCCGCTGGCGCTTTGGCGCTTGCCGCGATCAATCAGATTTTCTCGCTGCTTGATCCGCTGATCTTCCGCCACATTATCGATTCTTACGCCACACGCTACAAAGAGTATTCCAGTGCCCAGTTTCTGCGCGGTGTCAGCCTGTTGCTGGCCGCCGCTGTTGCAGTCGCGTTTATCTCGCGTGTGGCCAAGAATTTTCAGGATTATTTCGTCAACCTGATCACGCAGCAAGTAGGTGCGAATATGTATGCCGATGGCATCCGGCACTCGCTCGATCTGCCCTATACGCTGTTCGAAGACCAGCGGTCCGGCGAAACACTGGGCCGTCTGCAGAAGGTGCGGACCGACGTAGAAAAGTTCATTTCCTCTTCGGTAAATCTCGTTTTCACCACGTTGATCGGTCTGATCTTCGTGATCTTCTATGCGTGGGGAGTCCACTGGTCCATCGTACCGGCATACCTGGCGACCGTGCCGCTGCTGGGGGGCTTAAGTTCCGTGCTCAGCCGCAAAATTAAAGAAGTACAGAAGGTGATCGTCAAGGAAACCACGGCGCTGGCTGGTGCCACCACTGAATCTCTTCGGAACATTGAGTTAGTCAAGAGTTTAGGCTTGGCGCAACAGGAGATCTCGCGTCTCAACTCCACCACGAATAAAATTCTGAAGCTCGAACTCAAAAAGGTCCGGTATCTTCGCAGCCTCAGCTTCATTCAAGGCACGTGTGTGAACCTGTTGCGCACGTCCATTCTGTTTCTGATG
>JAYTGM010000171.1:0-2216 GCA_043733425.1 Terriglobia bacterium | reverse complement strand
CGCCTCTGCCAGGAAGGGCTGGAGATCGCCGGCCGCGGTTGCGATGCCGAGAAGGCCGCGCCAGACATTGAGCCTGGCGAGAGCGTCATCGATTTCGGATTGCGTTAGCAGGCGCTGGGCTTCGGCCACCTGATCGACGTTACCCAAACCGGCCTGGTAACGGGCAGTAGCCTGGGCGGTGGCCTGACGGGCGGAGGAAACTTGTATGGGCGTGTTGGCCGCGATTCGCCGGGCACCGTTGAGCATGGCAACGGCGCGATTCCATTGCGCGCGCAGGTCAACGGCGATCTGCTGGGCGCGGGCGGTCTGGGACCGGATCACCGCGGCTTGCGCTGCTTCGCGGGCGTGGAGAGCCGGCAGATCGAACACGGGGAACTGAACGCTGAAGCCCACTGCGTAATCTTGAACGGTGGGCCCCAATCCGTTTAACCCGCCAAGGCGCGCGCCGTTCAATTCCGCGCCGGTGCCGCGTGCGTAAGCCGAACCTTGCAGGTAAAACTTGGGAAAGTAGGAGCGCTCCAGGATGCGGAGTTGAGCTTGAGCCTGTTCGATTGCCGTGTTTTGTTCCGCGGCCACGGGGTTGGCGGATACATTCGGTGGGGCAGGCGATTGTTCCGGGGGCAGTTGGCCCAAATTGCCGATGCTTACGGAGGGACCGGCGCCGGTTTCGCTAACGAATTGCGACAGTGTAGCGCGGGCAATTTCTACAGCTTGTTCCGCTTGGATCAATTGCGTGCGCGCCGCTGCTGCTTCCGCTTCGGACCGGGAGCGATCCGCACCGGGACGCAACTGAGCATCCACCTGCGCGGTGATTGTGCGGGTAAAAGATTCCGCTCGCGTGACGCCAGCCTGAGCGGCGGCCACGGTTTCCTGGGCGGCAACGATGGTGAGAAAAGCGTCGGCGGCGGAAACGGCAACTTCAAATTGGGTGCGCTTGACGGCAGCTTCGGATTGAGCTTTGGCGGCGTTGGCTGCTTCCACGCTGGCGCGGCGGAAACCGAAATCGAACGGCTCCCACGTGATGAGGGCACCGAGCGCGCTGCCCCACACGGTTCCAGTATTGTTCGAGCCGATTACGGGGCCGGAGATAGAGGGAATTACGTTCTGCGGGAGAAGCATCCCGAACACGTTGTTGCGGGTGGCCCGGTTCACTTGAGCCAGAGCGTCAAGCCGCGGCAGGTATGCGGTGCGGGCCAATTGGATGCGCGCGGAGGCCGCATTCATTTCCTCCCGCGAAACACGAATTGACGGGTAATTTTTGATGGAACTTTCGACAGCCTGGGCCAGCGTGAGCTGCGCCGGCAGGACGTGTGCAAGTGCAATCGCCAGCAAAGTAAATTTCCAAAAGCCGGCCAACATTCGAAACTGAGTTTAACATCCGCTGGAGCCGAAACCCGCGGAGTTCAGGCGTGGACGGCAAGGGCGCGAAGCGGGTCTGCGTCAGCATGGATGGCGCGAACAATCTGCGCGATGGCCGCGGGGACCGAACTGTTATCCACCTGGCAGGTGCCCGCCGCTTCGTGGCCGCCGCCGCCAAAGGCGAGCACCAGTTCGCCAACCCTGGTTGTGCAACTGCGGTCCAGAATGGATTTGCCGATCGCGAGCACTGTATTCTGCTGCTTCAAGCCCCAGAGCACGTGCATGGAAATGTTGCACTGCGGGAAAAGCGCATAAATCATGAACCGGTTACCGACATAGATAACGTCTTCCGCCCGCAGGTCCAGAACTGCTAGATTTCCATGAACAGTAGTGCAGCGCCGAATCTGATCGGCGAACTGCTGCTCGTGTTCGCGGTAGAGATCGATGCGCTCGCAAACGTCGGGAAGCGCCAGCGTTTCCTCGATCGTGTGGTCCGCGCAATGATCGATCAAAGCCATCATCAAATCGTAGTTCGAAATGCGAAACTGCCGGAACCTGCCCAGGCCAGTGCGCGGGTCCATCAGGAACGAGAGCAGTAGCCAACCTTGCGCATTCAGGATATCTTCCCGGGTGAACCTTGCCGAATCCGCTTTATCGACTGCTTGCATCATCTCTTCACTGATGCGAGGGAGGGCCTTCGCGCCACAGTACCAATCGTAGAGAACACGCGCGGCGGAATCGACGTGAGGCATCAGAATGTGGTTCGGGCGAATCGCGCTATCGGCACGGGTCACCTCGCTATCGTGATGATCGAAGCACAGGGCACAGCCCGGAGCATAGGGAAGATTAGTCAGGAT
>JAYTGM010000170.1:0-6327 GCA_043733425.1 Terriglobia bacterium | reverse complement strand
CCGCGTTCGGGTACTTTAGCTTCTTCTGAATGTCTTTTACGGTGATCAGGCCCTTGAGGTAATACTGATCGTCCACCACCAGAAGCTTTTCGACGCGGTGCCGGTGCAGAATGGCTTCAGCCTGTTCTAGCGTGGTGCCAACGGGAACCGTGATCAGATTCTCTTTGGTCATCACGTCTGAGATGGGAATATCGACGCGGGATTCAAAGCGAAGATCGCGGTTGGTTAGGATGCCGACCAGCTTGCCTTCAAGCGTGACGGGCACGCCGGAGATACGGAAGCGCTCCATCAGAGCGAGCGCGTCCCCAATCTTTTTGTGAGGTTCAATGGTGACGGGATCGACAATCATGCCGCTCTCACTGCGCTTGACGCGATCGATCTCTTCGCGCTGGCGCTCAATGGGCATATTGCGATGGATGAAACCGATGCCGCCCTGCTGCGCGAGCGCAATGGCAAGCTGCGATTCGGTAACCGTATCCATCGCCGCGCTCACGATGGGTATGTTAAGCGGGATCTTGCGGGTGAGGCGCGTGCGCGTATCGGCATCCGCCGGCAGCACCGCACTGTGCGCGGGAACCAGCAGGACGTCGTCGAAGGTGAGCCCCTCGGGAATGGTGCTTTGCATCATCTAGTTTGTGAGATCGTGCGTGGTGCTGGTTTCGTGCGCCGGGTCATAGAGCTTCTTCCATTCTGTGTGGGCCGGGGCTTGCACATAATCTTCGAAAGACTTACGGTCAGCAAATTCCATAGCGATGGCGGCGCTGTAATCCTGGGGCTGAACCTTGATGGTTTTGAGCCAGACACGCTTGATGCCGGGGTAGGCCTGAGCCATGGTCTTAACTCCGTCGATTACGGCCTTCTGCTGCGCTGGAGTGGAATCTTTGGCCCACTTCACCGTGATGACATGCAGAACTGTGGAAGGAGTGGCGACAGTGGATTGCCCGATGAGGAAGCCGGCGCACAGTAGAGCGGCGGCGGCGATTGCTTTTTTCATGACTCAGTTTAGCGCGTCCGGATTCCGGACCACTTTTCCGAGACGATGATGGAGTTAGCGGGGTTGCGGGGATCGTACTTTACGCTGGCTGCGCCGACCCTACTCCAGGGGTCGGAGGGGACTGTGGTCTGAACGGCGGAAAGGTCTTGCGAGGCGGTGTATTCCACGCCGCGGACCTCATAGGAATAAATTGCGACGCCATTTTGAACTTCGACAATCTGCGCGTCTCCCATCTTGCCGTGCGCGTTTATCATGGCGCGGCGGCGGCGCTCAAGGTCGGCTGGAGTGGGCCGGTTTTTGTAATGAGAGCGCAAGCCCCACCCGACTGCGCCCGCGACGACCAACACGCCAAGAACGATGGTTGCTTCATCACTTGCCAGGAAACGGAGTTGCACGGCGGCTCGGGCTTAGGCTATGACTTCGTCGTACATGCGGTTGTAATCCGCCAGGAATTTTTCAAGACCTTTTTCGGTTAAAGGGTGGTCAAAGAGAAGCTCCATCGTCTTAAACGGCAGCGTGACAATGTGGGCCCCGGCCAGCGCGCATTCGATGACCTGATTCGGGCCCCGGACGCTGGCAGCGAGCACTTGCGTGGGGTAGCCGTAATTCTTATAGATGGTGCCAATCTGGCGGATGAGGTCCATGCCGGGTTGGCCGATATCATCAAGGCGCCCCACGAAAGGGCTGATGATGTACGCCCCGGCTTTAGCCGCGATGAGCGCCTGCGCGGCTGAAAAGCAGAGCGTTACGTTGACGCGATGCCCTTCGGCAGAAAGCGCGGCGGTGGCCTGGATGCCGTCGCGCGTCATGGGGCATTTGACAACTATGTTGTCGTGGAGCTTGGCGAGTTCACGGCCTTCGCGAAGCATGCCCGCGAGATCCGTCGCGATCACGGGAGCGCTGATGTCGCCATTGACCAGATCGCAAATGCGGCGGATTTGTTCCGTGAAAGGGCGGCCTTCTTTCGCGATCAGAGACGGGTTGGTGGTGATGCCATCCACGATGTGCCAGGTGAGGGCTTCTTTGATCTCGTCGAGATTGGCTGTATCTAAGAAGAACTTCATTCGTTATCGCTTCGACCTAGTTTACCTTTCCGTGGATTTCCTGAAGGCTCCACACGCGGATGGGGTCGCGGCGTCGCGAGGCAACGGCTTCGGCTGCGGCACGGGCCCCGCTGAGCGTGGTGATGCAGGGAGTGCGATACAGGATGGCGCTGCGCCGGATGGCTTTTTCGTCTGAAAAAGAGACGGCACCGGTAGCCGTGTAGATGACCAGTTGCACAGAGCCGCCTTTCAGCAGGTCGACTGCATTGGGGCGGCCTTCATTTACTTTGAACACGGTCTTGCACGTCATGCCGGCATTGCGGATGGCTGCGGCAGTGCCGCGCGTGGCGACCAGATGGAAGCCCAGGTCAGAGAATTTGCGGGCGACATCGACGCCTTCTGCTTTGAAGCGGTCATTGACGCTGATGAATACGGTGCCGCTATCGGGCAAGGGAGTGCCCGCGCTGAGTTGGGCTTTCGCAAACGCTTCGCCAAAGCTCTTGCCAACGCCCATCACTTCGCCAGTGGAACGCATCTCCGGCCCAAGAGCAGGATCGACGCCGGGGAATTTGTTAAAAGGGAAAACCGGACTCTTCACAAAGCATTGGGGGACAGAGAGCACGCCGGTGTGAGTGGTGACATCGCAAAGTTTCTGGCCCAGCATGAGAGCGACAGCGAGCTTGGGCAGCGGCACACCGGTAGCTTTGCTGACAAAGGGAACGGTACGGCTGGCGCGCGGGTTCACTTCAATGACGTACACTATGCCATCTTTGACGGCATACTGCACGTTCATCAGACCGATCACTTTCAGGGCGCGCGCCATGCGGACGGTGTAATCCTGAATGGTAGCGAGCACTTCCTGCGAGAGCGAGTGCGGGGGAAGAACGCAACTGCTATCGCCTGAATGGACGCCGGCTTCTTCGACGTGTTCCATAATGCCCGCGATCAGAACGTCTTCACCATCGGATAGGGCATCCACGTCCACTTCGGTTGCTTCTTCCAGAAAGCGATCCACCAGCACGGGGCGGTCCTGCGAGAAAGCGACGGCTTCGCGCATGTACTTTTCCACGGTAGCTTCTTCATACGCAATCACCATGGCACGGCCGCCGAGCACGTAGCTGGGGCGAACCAGAACCGGGTAGCCAATTTCGCGCGCGACAGCAACAGCCTGCTCCACGCTGGTGGCGGAACCGTTCCGCGGCGATGGAATTTTCAAGTCTTCTAAAAGCTTGCCGAAGCGTTTTCGGTCTTCCGCGAGATCGATGTTATCGGGATCGGTGCCAATAATGGGAACGCCCAGGCGCTTGAGCGGCAGCGCGAGGTTCAGCGGGGTCTGGCCGCCGAACTGGACGATGACGCCATCGGGCTTTTCGGTGTCGCAGATGTTGAGGACGTTTTCAAGCGTGAGCGGCTCAAAATAGAGGCGGCTCGAAGTGTCGTAATCGGTTGAGACGGTCTCCGGGTTGCAGTTGACCATGATGGATTCAATCTGCTGATCGCGCAGAGCGAAAGACGCGTGGCAACAGCAGTAATCGAATTCGATGCCTTGGCCGATGCGGTTCGGCCCACTGCCAAGGATGAGAATTTTTGGCGTGTCCTGCGGGTCAGCTTCGCAGTGCTTCTCATAGCTGGAATACATGTAGGGCGTGAAGCTTTCAAATTCTGCCGAGCAGGTATCCACGCGGTTGAAGACTGCTGCCACGCCGAGCGCCTTGCGGCGTGTGCGGACCTGCTGTTCATTGACATCCCAGATGCGGGCCAGTTTGGTATCTGAGATTCCGGCGCGTTTCAGGCGGCGGAACAGGTCTTCGGTGGCGTCGCCAGCGCTGGTGTTGCCTGCTTCGCTTTCGAGTTCAATCCCCTGGCGGAGTTGTTCAAGAAACCAGGGATCAATCTGCGTCATGCCGTGAATGTCATCCACCGTATAGCCCTGTTCCAGCGCGAACAGAATATAGGAAAGGCGGTCAGGCGTGGGCGTAATGAGCCTGCTGGGGATGAGCGCCGGGTCCAGCTTTTCACTGCCGAAAGCCTTGCCGGTTTCAAGTGAGCGAATGCCCTTCCACATGGCCTGCTTAAAGGTGCGGCCGATAGCCATTACTTCGCCGACTGACTTCATCTGCGTGCCAAGTGTGGGGTCCGCGCCCGGAAACTTTTCGAACTGCCACTTGGGAATCTTGACCACTACATAATCGATAGTGGGCTCGAAGGACGCGGGCGTGGTCTTGGTAATGTCATTGCGGATTTCATCCAGGCGATAACCCACGGCTAGCTTCGCGGCTACCTTCGCGATAGGATAACCGGTGGCTTTGCTGGCCAGCGCGGAGGAGCGCGATACCCGCGGATTCATCTCAATGACGACCATGCGGCCGTTCGCGGGATTGATGGCGAACTGCACGTTTGAGCCGCCGGTATCGACTCCGATTTCGCGCAGGCAGCGGATGGCGCCATCGCGCATCATCTGGTATTCGCGGTCGGTAAGAGTCTGGGCCGGAGCGACCGTGATGGAATCCCCGGTGTGCACGCCCATCGGGTCAAAATTTTCGATGGAGCAGACAATGATGACGTTATCGGCAAGGTCGCGGATCACTTCGAGTTCGAACTCTTTCCAGCCAAGCGCGCTCTCTTCAATGAGGACTTCGTGCACCGGCGAAAGTGCGATACCGCGTTCGAGAATTTCGGTGCAATCTTCAATGTTGTAGGCGATACCGCCGCCGGAACCGCCCATGGTAAAGCTGGCGCGCAGGATGCAGGGGTAGCCGTTTTTCGCGGCGAAGGCGAGGCCGTCTTCCACGTTATTAACCAGTTGCGAGACTGGGGTTTCAAGACCGATCTTGCGCATGGCGTCTTTGAAGAGCAACCGGTCTTCGGCTTTCTTAATCGCATCGATTTTCGCGCCGATGAGTTCGACGCCGTATTTATCAAGAATGCCGGCTTCGGCGAGTTCAACGGAGAGGTTGAGCCCCGTTTGGCCGCCTACCGTGGAGAGCAGGGCATCCGGCCTTTCTTTGCGGATAATCTCTTCCAGATAGGCGACCGAAAGGGGTTCGACGTAGGTGGCGTCTGCAAGGTCTGGGTCGGTCATGATGGTGGCGGGATTGGAGTTCACCAGGATCACCTCGAAGCCATCGGCGCGCAGGGCTTTCGCGGCTTGCGTGCCGGAATAATCGAACTCGCAAGCCTGGCCGATGATGATGGGGCCGCTGCCGATAATGAGAATGCGGTGCAGGTCTTGGCGTCTCGGCATTATTTGGTATGCCCACCGGCCGGGGCGTCAGTCATAAGTTTTGTAAAGTCCGCGAAGAGGTAGTGTGAATCGTGTGGGCCGGGGGCGGCTTCCGGGTGGTATTGGACGCAGAAGGCCGGTTCGCTGCGGTGGCGGAACCCTTCAAGCGTGTTGTCATTCAGGTTCATGTGGGTGATCTCGATATCTCTTGCATTGAGTGAATCGGGATCGACGACGAAGCCGTGGTTTTGCGAAGTAATTTCCACTCTGTTGGTGGCGGTGTGAAGCACCGGGTGGTTCGCTCCGCGATGGCCGAATTTAAGTTTGTAAGTCTTCGCGCCTAACGCGAGCGCGAGCAATTGGTGGCCAAGACAGATGCCAAAAATAGGAGTCTTGCCGATAAGCTTCTGGATGGTGGCGATCTGGCCGGTGAGCGGTTCCGGATCGCCGGGGCCGTTGGAGAGGAAGACGCCATCGGGCTTGAGCGCGAGCACATCTTCGGCAGTGGTGAGCGAGGGGACGACGGTGACGCGGCAACCGGCGTGGACCAGGCGGCGGAGAATATTGTGCTTGATGCCGTAATCGAACGCGACCACATGATGGAGCGGCTCCGCGGCGCGTGCCATGACTTCGGAAGGCGAGCAAGGCTCAATCGATTTCGTCCAATTGTATGGCTGTGCGGTGGAGACACGCGTTGCGAGATCGAGACCGGCCATGGACGGAATGGAACGCGCACGTTCGACAAGAACAGCGGCGGAAGATTCGGTGCAGGAGAGTACGCCGCGCATCGCGCCGCGGCTGCGCAAATGGCGCACCAGCGCGCGCGTATCGATTTCAGAGGCGATGGGAATGCCACGTTTCTCAAGGAACGTCCACGCGTTTTCGTCGGAGCGCCAGTTGCTGGTGACGGCGGAAAATTCGCGGACTACCAGCCCTTCGATATAGGGACGAAGCGATTCGCTATCTTTGATGGACGTGCCGTAATTGCCAATCTGTGGGTTGGTCAAGACCACAATCTGACCGGAATACGAAGGGTCAGTGAATATTTCCTGATATCCGGTGAGTGC
>JAYTGM010000169.1:0-6357 GCA_043733425.1 Terriglobia bacterium | reverse complement strand
GCACTGAAGCCGGGCAATTTGTCGCCATCGCCGATAAGCTCGATACGCTGATCGGCTGCTTCCATGTCGGCCTCATTCCTTCGGGCTCCAAAGATCCGTTCGCCCTTCGCCGCGCCGCTCAGGGCATCGTCAAAATCATCGTCGAAGCGAATCTGAATCTGCCGCTTCGTTCCTATGTCCACAAGGACCCGAAGCTGGAAGAATTCGTTCTCGACCGCGTGCGAAATTACTTCCGCGATTTCGCGTATGACGAAATCAACGCGGTTCTTGCCTCCGGTTGGGATAGTCTGCCTGATGTACGCGCACGGCTGATTGCGCTTAAGGCCGTCCGCCCCACTGCGAATTTTGAACCGCTCGCCGCAAGCTTCAAGCGCATCCGCAACATTTTGAAGCAGGCAAGTTTTACCAGTGCCCCGCCACCTTCCGCAGTGCTTCTCGAAGACGGGCCGGAACGCGAGTTGTTCGAGGCGTTCAAGCGCATCCAAACCGAAATTGCGAAGCTCCCTTACCAACCGGCGCTGGAGCGCATCGCCACGCTGCGGCCCGCTGTGGACCGCTTTTTCGACAAAGTCATGGTCAATGTTCCGGACGTAAAGATCCGGGCCAACCGTCTGGCTTTACTCAACGCACTATCCACGGAATTCTCGAAGTTAGCTGATTTTTCAGAGATCGTTATACAAACTCAGGAGACAAAAGTTTAGATGAAGAGCAAGAACGTATTCTCGTTCGGCGCGGGTACCGCCGATGGCGACGGCAAGATGAAAGACGTGCTGGGCGGCAAGGGTGCAGGCCTGGCGGAGATGTCGCGCGCGGGTCTTCCCGTGCCCCCCGGTTTCACCATTGCCACACAAGTCTGCAACATGTATTTCGAGAACGGCAATAAGACGCCGGCCGAGATCGAGAAAGATGTCGATACCTGCCTCGCGATTTTGGAAAAGCGCATGGGCCAGAAGCTGGGCGATCCGAAGAACCCGCTGCTGGTGAGCGTGCGCTCCGGCGCGAAATTTTCCATGCCGGGCATGATGGACACCATTCTGAACCTGGGCCTGAACGATGAAACCGTGAGCGGCCTGATCACGAAGAGCGGCAATGAGCGTTTCGCTTATGACTGCTACCGCCGCTTTATTCAGATGTTCGGCAACGTGGTGCTCGACATGGGCAAGCATCCGTTCGATGAAGTGTTCGATGCGCGCAAGACCAAGCGCCGCGTCAAACTGGATACCGACCTGAACGCGGAAGACTTGAAAGCCGTGATTGCGGATTACAAGAAGCTGGTGCAGAAGAAGACCGGCAAGCCTTTTCCGCAGGAGCCGCGCGAGCAGCTTTCCATGGCTCGCGATGCCGTGTTTCGTTCCTGGCATGGCGACCGCGCGATTGTGTATCGCCGTATGGAAAAGATTCCTGACGATATCGGCACCGCGGTCAATATTCAAGCCATGGTGTTCGGCAACATGGGCGATACCTCAGCTACGGGTGTGGGCTTCACGCGCAATCCTTCCACCGGCGAAAAAGTCTTCTATGGCGAGTTCCTGGTGAATGCGCAAGGCGAAGACGTGGTAGCCGGTATTCGCACGCCGCAGCCCATTTCAGAACTCGAAAAAGTTCTGCCGGAGGCTTTCCATCAGCTTCGTGAGATCACGACTAACCTGGAACAGCACTACAAAGACATTCAGGATTTCGAGTTCACCATTGAAGACAAAAAGCTTTACATGCTGCAGACCCGCAACGGCAAGCGAACCGGACCGGCGGCCGTGAACATTGCGGTTCAGATGGTGCATGAGGGCTTGATCGATAAAAAAGAAGCGGTGCTGCGCGTTGCTCCGGAACAACTGGACCAACTGCTGCATCCGATTCTGGATCCGAAATCGACCGGCGTTCTGCAGAAGCTGGCAACCGGACTTCCGGCGTCGCCAGGAGCCGCCGTGGGCCGTGTGGTTTTTAATAGCGATGACGCGGTGATTGAATCCGCAAAGAGCCCGGTGATTCTGGTTCGCAGTGAGACCACGCCGGACGATATTCACGGCATGGAAGTGGCCAGGGGCATCTTGACGGCGCGCGGCGGTATGACCAGCCACGCCGCTGTTGTAGCCCGCGGTATGGGCCGGCCTTGCGTGGCCGGTGCCGGTGCGCTGGAAATCAGCGAAGCGAAACGCGAAATGGTGGTTGCTTCCCAGGGCAGAAAGATCATCGTCAAAGAAGGCGAATGGATTTCGCTGAATGGTTCGACAGGCGAAGTGTTTGTCGGCCAGGCGAGCACGACGGAAGCGGACCCAAATTCCGGGTCGCTGGCTGAATTCATGACATGGGCCGATGAGTTTCGCGGCAAGTTCGGCGTTCGCGCGAATGCCGATATCCCGCGCGATGCGAAAGTAGCACGCAAGTTCGGTGCGGAAGGGATCGGGCTGTGCCGCACGGAACACATGTTCTTTGCCGAAGACCGTATTCCGCTGATGCAAGCGATGATTTTGGCGCGCGATGAAAAGAGCCGCCGCAAAGCGCTACTCAAGCTGCTGCCGATGCAGCGCGCCGATTTCGCGGGCCTGTTCAAAGTCATGGACGGCTTCCCTGTCGTGATCCGCACTCTGGACCCGCCGCTTCATGAATTCCTGCCGAAGCGCGAAAACCTGATGGTGGATCTGGCGAAGCTGCCGCACGCCGCTATCGCGGAGAAGAAAGAGCTTGCGAAGCGCTACGGCTACACCGTCGGCGAATTAAAAAAAGCTCTGCCGGAATTGCTCAAGCGTGTCGAAGAACTGCACGAGTTCAACCCCATGCTGGGGCATCGCGGTTGCCGGCTGGGCGTAACCTATCCGGAAATTACCGAGATGCAGGCGCGCGCGATTTTCGAAGCCGCTGTCAGTGTCGCGAAGAAGGGCGTCAAGGTGATTCCTGAAGTGATGATTCCGCTCATCGGGTCGGTGGAAGAGCTCGACAATCAGAAGGCCATCGTTGTGAAGGTCGCAAAGGAAGTGCTTGAGAAAGCCGGCATGGCCGACATGAAGTATCTGGTCGGAACCATGATTGAAATCCCACGTGCGGCGCTGACGGCGGATAAGATCGCCAAATCCGCTGACTTTTTCAGCTTCGGTACCAACGATCTGACGCAGACCACGATGGGGCTTTCCCGCGACGACTATACAAAGTTCCAGGACGACTATCAGAAGGCTAAGATTTTCAAAGCCGATCCGTTTGCCGTGCTGGATCAGGAAGGCGTGGGCAAGCTGATTGAAATGGCCGTCAAGTTGGGCCGGTCCACGAACAAGGATCTGGAAGTGGGAATCTGCGGTGAGCACGGCGGCGAGCCTAGCTCAGTGAAGTTCTGCTACCGGATCGGTATGGACTATGTTTCGTGTTCGCCGTATCGTGTGCCGATTGCCCGCTTGGCTGCGGCTCAGGCTGCAATCGAGGGCGATAGCAAAAGCGAGACTAACCGTACCGCTTAGTTCGCTCGAAGTAATCAGGACGCGCCGGGTGCAAATTGCCCGGCGCGTTTCTTTTTTGTGTTGTTGGTGTGCAATTGACGGGTGACCTTACCGGCAATTCTGATTGCTTGTGCTTCCACTTCGATTGCAGCAGAACGGCCCGGCAGGTGGATGCGCTACGAAGCTACGGCGTATTCTGTTGAAGGAGAAACTGCCTCCGGCAAGCAGACCCGTGAAAGCAGAACCATTGCAGCGGGCGGCAGTTATTCCGGTGCATACACAGTACAGGATACCGAGCGCGAAGTAGGTGGGCGGCACATTGACTTTTTTTCGCTAATCACGCTGAGGCGAAACAGTTCAGCAAGAAGCCGGTGCAAGTGAGAATCGTGCAGCGCGGTACTGCTAGCAAGTAGTAAATTACTGGCGTGCGCCGCCCGAAAGAATGAGGGTATGTCCGGTAACCCATCCGGCATCGCCACTCGCGAAGGGACAGCAGCCGTTGCGATGTCATTCGGTTGACCGATCCGGCCCAATCACTTGGGCCACCTCTGTTAACCAGGTGTTCCGCTATGGAGGCGCCAATCCCCTTGTTATCCCTTCTACCTTACCGATTGACTTACTCCTTACAGGACCAGATGAGTAAGTCGCCAATAAGTTTCAGGCCGCGCACTCTCCACGGCCTAATTTGAGTGAAAACGCGGAGTCATCGCCCCAGTCATTATAGATTTCGGGGAAGAGTTCCGGCGGCTTCGCCAGGTCCGCGGTCATCTCTTTAAAGAACGCCACTTTCTGGCGCGTCACATATGCGCGGAACGATTCTTCCGGCAGCCGGTTTTCCTGATAATGATCCAGAACGCGTTCAACGGCGGTGGGGGCAAGCCGCGCGGGGACACTTTGGATGGCATACCCAAATTCTCTTGCACTGCCGCCAAGCACCATCAGATAGTACGGAATTTCGCGGCCTTCAATCTTGCGCGCGTTGCCATAGAAACCGAAATCGGCAGTCCAGTGCTGGCCGCAGGAGTTGGGGCAGCCGCTAATTTTCACGGTCAGTTTGCGCGCTTCAGGAGAAGTATACTTGCGCACGGTCTGCTGAATCGCGGCACCCAGGTTCATGGATTTTGTTAGCGCCAGATTGCAGGAATAAGCGCCAGGGCACGTCACCACGTCGTCAATCTGGTGCGCTCCCGGTTCACCTAGCCCCGCAGCGGCAAGCGCGGCATACACGCGCGGCAAACTGGCCAGCGGGATATAACCGAGCAGCAGATTTTGATCCACTGTAATACGAATCAGGCCATCGCCCGCATCCGCTGCCAGCATGGAGAGTGCGCGCATCTGTGCGCTGGTCAGGTTGCCCTGATCGACGGTGACAGTTGCCATGGCATAGCCAGTTTCCCGCTGCTCTTCCACATTAGTTTCGAGCCAGCGATCCAGTTCCGCGGTTCCTGAAGATTGGTTTACGATTGGCAGCAAAGCGCCTTGCCCAAGTGCAGGCGGAGTGGAGCGATACCCGCCGAAACCTTCCGGCACCGTTTCCGGCATCGGAATTCCACCATTGATCAGGATGTCCTGATACTCTTTTTCGATCGTCTCCTGAAGCCAGACGAAACCCCGTTCGCGCATCACAAATTTTAGGCGCGCTTTGTTGCGATTCTTGCGATTGCCGTACTCGTTGAAAACGCGCAATACAGCTTCCGTACGGTGCACCAACATGTCTTCGGGCAGAAACTCATCAAGGACCGCTGCCTCAACGGGCATGGGCCCTAAACCACCGGCAACCACGACATGAAAGCCGCGTTTGCCCTCGCGAACCACAGCCTGGAAGCCAAGATCGTGAATGCCCAGCAACATATCGTCTTCAGGGCAGCCGTTGAATGCAATCTTGAACTTGCGTGGCATGCTGTCTGTAAGATTCTGCCGTAGAAACGCGAAAGCCAGCTTCTGCGCGTAAGGCCGCACGTCAAAGATTTCATGCCTGCTCAGCCCGGCCTTCGGGGAGGCAGTAATGTTACGCACCGTGTTGAAGCATGCTTCACGTGTGGTCATGCCGGAATCAGCCAGCATATGCATCATGTCCGCAACCTGCGCCAGGGGAACAAAGTGATACTGCATGTTCTGGCGGGTTGTGATATGGCCTTTACCGCCCGCGAAACGGTCTGAAATATTGGCCAACTGCTCCATCTGGCCAGCAGTGACTACTCCTGCCGGAAACTTAGTCCGCACCATTTGAACGCCAGGCTGCCGTTGGCCATAAATGCCGTGACGCAGGCGGAAACCGCGAAACTCATCCTCGGTAACCGTTCCGGAAAGATACTCGTTCGCTCTCACGCGAAAGCGTTCGATCTCCTCCCGGACTATCTTGTCGTAATCTGCTTCAAACTGGTCTCGGCTCGGCATTGTGTACTATCCCTATCGTGACACACTTGTATGTCAATCGACCGGGATACTGGTGCCGTGCGTCTTCCCGGTGCTCATCTTCTGAATCCTGGCATCCAGCAAGTGGCGAATTCCCTTCAGAAACTCAACCTGCGACGCTTTGAAATGCTCAAGCGCGTCCGTGGGAAGCACTGATTTTGCCATCGCCGCTGCCATTGCCGATAACTGGGGAACTACTCCGCAAAAAAAACATTGGCCTTGCGCTTTTTCGTCCATTTCAAGTCTCCTTCATCTCTATGGTCAGCATCTGATTTTCCAGCCTGGCCTTTCCGGGCGACAATGCCGCCATGGATACCGGCAATCCGATATGGCGGCGTAACGTCCCAATCTGTACCACCAGTTCATCGCCCTTCTTAAATAATCCCACGTCGCCCTTCACCGCGAACGGCAGCTTTACGCGGACCTCATTCTTCCCGTCTTCTTTATGAAACGAGTACGGCGCCTCAGTACGGGTGACCAGCGAAGGATCTTCGCCCGGCTGGTACAGGTGCCGCCCCAG
>JAYTGM010000168.1:0-2236 GCA_043733425.1 Terriglobia bacterium | reverse complement strand
CCGAAAGATCGCGGTGGAGGACCTGTGTCTGGTCGGAATCGGGTGGACCGGAGAACGAGTTACTACCTGCCCGGCAATCCCGAACATCATCGGAATTTTCAGTTTGGCAAGTCGGGCAAAGCACGATTGAACAGCCTACCTTTTCCACAAGAACGCAGTGCCTCTACAAGATAGTGTCGGGAGGGGCACCAACGTTACTCCCACACTGAATTACGGTTTTTTGATTATTGCATCTGAGCGGCTTGAAAGAGCAGCAGGTCAAGGCTGAACGTAAGACGCATCGCGCCAGACGCATTCGATTCTTGTGGCCTGTATATCAAACGGAGTACATCTTGAACAGCGTCAGAATTGAGCGACGCCGCCGTAGTTACTCGCCGATGCTTCAGAAGAGTGAAGTGTAATGCGAAATCCGCGACAGTTCTTGCCACTCTATCTCGCGATTCGCCGCGCAGTTCAACTAAATCGTCCGGCGCGGGCACCGCAACCAGAAGTTTCCCTCCCGCTTGTAAGACCCGGTTAAATTCGCGCGGGTTCATCCTCGCGGTGATCGACAGGATCGTTTCGAAACTCCCGTCGGCATAAGGAATGAATCGGTCAGCATTCCCGACAATCCACTCGCCAAGGGGATAGCGCTTTGCCGCGGCTTCTATCGCCGGAATCGAGATATCGATACCGTGCGTTTCAACACCGGAAAGCGAGCCTGAATAGAAACCCTCACCGCATCCGGCATCCAGAACGTGTCCGCTTGGTTCTGCGAATTCCTGAATCGCTTCCAGCAGCGGGGCCGTAACGCCACGGTCATGCAGCCGCCTTCTGGCTGCTACGGCCAAAGCGGTGTCTCCCGGCAATTTTGAACGGCGCTCTTGCGGCTGCAGTAAATTCAGGTAGCCGCTCTTCGCAATGTCGAATGAGTGGCCTTCAGCGCAAACAGCGCGGCCCGTCTGGCGCACCAAAGCCCGCTGGCAGGCGCGCACCGGACAGATCAGCATTCAGGGAATCACGGGAAACGTGAAATTGGTGCCGTCAGCGCCGCCGGTGAAGACCCTCTGCGTGGCCTTAGTGAAGTCTGCCGCCAGCGCATTTGGAATGTCCATGAACCTCTGAGGGTTTCGGTCAGTGATGGGAAACCAGCTGCTCTGGATCTGAATCATCACGCGGTGCCCGGCGCGGAATGTATGCGCCACGTCGGGCAGTTTAAAAGTAATGCGGTCCGGTTTGCCCGGTTCAAAAGGCACCGGTTTCTCAAAATTTTTTCGAAACTTGCCACGAAAGGGCTCTCCGCGAACCAACTGCTGATAGCCTCCAAAACGGATAGTCGCGGCAGGTTGCAGGCGCGGGTTGACGGGCACCGCTGGTGCTTCATAATCGGGAAAGTCCGCCGGGTAAACATCGATAATCTTCACATCGAAATCTGAATCGGTCCCAGAGGTGGAAACTTTCAGATCGCACGTGATAGGCCCCATTACAGTCAGGTCCTGATCGAGTGGTTCACTGCGATAAACAAGTACGTCGGGGCGGGTCGATGCGAAGCGTTGGTCTTCCGTCATGTAATCGAAACGGACACCGGCAGAGATCGGCCCGATATAAGGAACCGGCTTGTTCGGATCGGATAGATACTCATCGAAGCGTTGCGCTGTTGAAGGTGGATCAAAACGTAAAGCGCCCTTTCCGTCAGGAAAGGCCTTGCGGGATTGAGCTTGCGCGGGCGGCCATGAATCGAACTTACGCCACTGATTCAAGCCGGTTTGGAAAACCCATGCTTTCGGGAACGTTCTCTCTCCCCTGCCCTTCAGTTGCTGGAGGAAAAAACGAAACTCTATGTGTTCGCGATACCAGGCTCCGGTTTTTGAACCGAAGGTCATATTGCCGACACGGTCGCCATCACCTCGCGAAAAGCCACCATGCACCCAGGGCCCCATGACCAGCATTCCAGTCTGCGGCGGATTATGTTTCTGAAGAAAATCGAATTGGCGCAGTGGACCCTGCAAGTCCTCCTGATCGAACCAGCCTCCCACGATCATGGTGGCCGGGCAGATGTCTTTCAAATATTTCCAGATTGCGCGGCTTTGCCAGACCTCATCGTAGGTGGTGTGCGTCACGTTGAGCGTCCAGAGGGGCTGTTTGTGAAGGAAGTACTTCTCATCGGCATTCGAAAGCGAGCCCATCGCCAGAAAGAAATCGTACGCGTCAGGGGTGCCGTAGTCAAAGGAAACCGTTGCCGCCGGTGGCGCCGCAG
>JAYTGM010000167.1:0-2238 GCA_043733425.1 Terriglobia bacterium | reverse complement strand
TGCTTCGCGGGCGCTCACTCAATTTGGAGTAAAGCTGTAGATAAATTGCCCGTAACGGGAACTTCGAAAAATCTCCCGTTCGCGCAAATAAATTTTTGGGGTGGGGTAGGGCTTGCTGGATCAGCGGATAAGATGAGTGTGTCTACTGTCGTGGAATCAATGCCCTGGTTGGGCTAACTGATCAAGAACAGTTTGGTGGGGGAGGAGGGACTTGAACCCTCACGGGGTTTTGCCCCGGCAGATTTTGAGTCTGCTGTGTCTGCCATTTCACCACTCCCCCAAGGTTCAGGCAAATATTTTGGCGAGAAACTTCTCTGAGTATACACCTTGACTTTTGGCACTCTTCAAAACTCGCAGCGCCGCCGTATATGGAATCGATGCCTTACCCGTCGATGTGGAAGTTGATCTCTATAAAGGGGGCATGGCCAAAGATTTCACCTTGGTCGGCATGCCGGATACAGCGGTGCGGGAAGCAAGGGAGCGCATCAAATCCGCGCTCATGAACGCGGGCTTCTTTTATCCGAATAAGGCCGTCACGATTAACCTTGCTCCCGCAAACGTGCGCAAAGAAGGGGCCGGTTTCGATCTTCCCATGGCCATGGGGATACTCGGCACCCTGGGCTTTCTGGGAGCGGAAAAGCAGGATGCGAATCAATTCTTGATGGTAGGCGAATTGTCGCTCGATGGCGCGGTGCGTCCCATCCGCGGTGCGCTCTCGATTGCCGTTTGTGCGCGCAAGCAGGGAATTGCCAATCTGGTTCTGCCCCTGGAAAACGCGGCGGAAGCGTCCGTTGTGGAAGGGCTGAACGTGTACGGCGTGCGCCATCTGCCCGAAGCGGTCGCTCTGGTAAAGCAACCGGAGACTTTCTCGCCGACCCTCCCAATTGCGGGCGTTCGCGATGCCGATGAAGAACATACGCCAGACTTCGCCGACGTGCGCGGCCAGACTTCAGCCAAGCGGGCGTTGCTGGTCGCCGCGGCGGGCGGCCATAACGTGCTGATGATCGGCCCTCCCGGCTCAGGCAAGACCATGCTCGCGAAGCGCCTTGCCGGCGTCCTGCCGCCGCTCACGTTTCAGGAAGCCATTGAGACTACAAAAGTTCACAGCATTGCCGGAATCCTGCCGAAGAACGCGGGCTTGTTGCGCACCAGGCCTTTCCGCGCTCCGCACCATACCATCTCTGACGCCGGTCTGATTGGCGGCGGTTCCGGCGCTCCGCGTCCTGGCGAGGTCAGCCTGGCGCACAACGGGCTGTTGTTTCTGGATGAATTCCCGGAGTTTCCGCGCAACGTGCTGGAACTGCTCCGCCAGCCTCTTGAAGATTCTTCCGTCACTATCTCCCGCTCGCACATGACGCTTAGCTTCCCTTCCAGCTTCATGTTGGTAGCCGCGATGAACCCCTGCCCCTGCGGCTTCTATTCCGATGCCACGCGCGAGTGCCGCTGTACACCCGGCATCATCCAGCGCTACCTCGGCAAGATCAGCGGCCCCCTGCTGGACCGTATCGATATCCACATTGAAGTTCCCGCCGTGCCTTACAAAGAGCTTCGCGGCGAATCCGTCGCGGAGACGTCGGCACAGATTCGCGAACGGGTGGAAGCCGCCCGGACCATTCAGCAGACGCGCGGTTACTACAACGCGCACATGCCGGCAAAACGCATCCGGACCGATTGCGTGCTTGATGCCACCGGTGAACGCACGCTCGAACTGGCCGTTCGTAAGATGAGCCTATCCGCCCGCGCGCATGACCGCATTCTGAAAGTAGCCCGCACCATCGCGGACCTGGATCGATCCACCTCGGTCGCCGCGAAACATATTGCGGAAGCAGTACAGTATCGCAGTCTCGACCGGAGTTATTGGACGTAGCCATCCGCTCAAAACCCTTTTCAACTGGTGCAGACCTTTGGAGTCAGGTCGCCGTAAACATCCGTGAACTGAACATCCCGGCTATCCCGAGCACTTTGTTCGCCGGCTCCGGAGTCAACGGAGAATCAGAATTGCAGGCGCAGGGACAGCTGAGCCAGACGGGGTCCGCCATTGGCACCGCCGGTGGTGCCAACAGAAGTAGCAATGGCGCTGCCGACGGTCTGAGTAATTTTTCCGAAGTTACTGTTGCTCATGGTAGCTACGGGATTGGCGAAGTTGGTGTGGTTAAACAGGTTGAAGAAGTCGGCGCGGAATTGCAGCTTGACCGGCTGATCGTGTCGCTGAAACAGTGCAAAATCTTTGGCAACCGA
>JAYTGM010000166.1:0-6377 GCA_043733425.1 Terriglobia bacterium | reverse complement strand
AGCGGACGTGGACCCTGGAACGGGAAGAAATTATGGCGGGCGGTGGGCACCTGTTGACACTTAGCACCGTTCGCCACCTGCTGCTTTATTTCTAAGCTGATTTCTGGACTTTTCCGTCGCGGATGCAGGACGTGCAAACACGAACGCGCCGGGTCGCCCCTGAAATCAATGCGCGTACCGATTGCAAATTGATGTTCCAGCGGCGCTTGGTGATATTGTGCGCGTGGCTGATCTTATTGCCAAACTGAGGGCCTCTACCGCAAACTTCGCAAACTCGTGCCATTGCTTTGTAATAACTCCCTAAACGCGATCTTTTAGTCTAGCAGCTAAGCCCAGGTTTTCCAAGGGGCCTTGCCTTGCGCCCAAAGCTCGTTCAAGTATTGATACTCGCGGAACGTATCCATCGCGAAGAAAAATCCTTCGTGCTGATACCCCATCAGTTCACCTTTCGCAGCCAGCGCCGCGAGTGGTGCCTGCTCCAAAGTGCAGTCATCACCCGTCAAGAGCTGGAAAATTTCCGGCTGAAAGACGAAGTAGCCGGCGCTTGCCCAACCATCCAATTGCGGCTTTTCGATGAATTGCCGGACCGCGAAATTCTTAGTCATCTCCATGATTCCGTAACGCGAAACCGGGCGCACCGTGGTTACCGTCGCCGTGCGGCCATGTTCCTGATGAAACTTCAGAAGGGAGAGCAGATCCACGTCGGCCACGCCATCGCCATAGGTCAACATAAAAGGTTCGTTTCCGATATAACGCTCCACGCGCGCCAAGCGGCCGCCCGTCATGGAGTCCGCTCCGGTGTCGGCCAGCGTCACGCGGAAATCCTGCTCTTCATGCGCCCCGTGAAACGTCATCCGGTGGTTTTCGCCCAGGTTCACCGTGAAATCATTATTCATGGCCTCATAATTCAGGAAATATTCCTTGATCATGTTGCCCTTGTAACCAAGACACAGAATAAAATCCCGGAATCCGGCTTGGGCATAGGTTTTCATGATGTGCCAGACAATCGGCCGCCCGCCGATTTCCACCAGGGGTTTCGGGCGAAACTCCGTCTCTTCGCGCATGCGGGTCCCCTGGCCGCCACACAAAATAACCACCTTCATGACGCTACTGCCGCGGCAGGAATAACCTTCAGAGGGTTTCCGCCCCCCTCGATAAATTCACCGATGGTGCGGATTGTATAATCCAGCATCTGTTCCGTCAACCCAGGATATAATCCGATCCAGAAAACCTGGCGCATCACGAAATCCGTATTCGCCAAATCGCCCACCACGCGTTTCTGAATGTCTTCGTAGGCAGGTTGCCTCACCAGATTTCCCCCGAAAAGCAGCCGTGTTCCAATCTTTGAGTCATCCAGGTGCCTGGTCAATTGATCGCGCGTGAATGGCGCATCGGGCTTAACAGCGAGAGGGAAACCGAACCAGCTCGGCTCGCTGTCTGGCGTAGATACCGGCAGCATCAGCACGCCGTCAAACTTTTTTAATCCTGCATACAGGTAATCGAAATTTTTACGGCGCGCCGCAATAAACCGCGGCAGCTTCTTCAATTGCGAAACGCCTACGGCCGCTTGCATATCGGTGAGCTTCAGGTTGTACCCAATGTGGCTGTAGGTGTACTTATGGTCGTAGCCGCAGGGCAGATCTCCTAATTCCCAATCGAACCGCTTGCCGCACGTGTTGTCTTTACCGGGCTCGCACCAACAATCGCGGCCCCAATCGCGAAAGCTCTCAATCAGCGTCTTCAAGGTAGGGCTATCGGTCATCACAGCCCCGCCCTCGCCCATCGTGATGTGGTGCGCCGGGTAGAAGCTAACCGTCGCAATATCGCCGAAAGTGCCTACTTTCTTGCCCTTATATAGCGCGCCGACGGCATCGCAGCAATCTTCCACCAGCCACAGCTTATGCTTCTTGCAGAAAGCGGAAACTGCATCCAGATCGTAAGGGTTGCCTAGGGTATGGGCGATCATCACGGCCTTCGTCTTCGGGCTAAGTGCCGCCTCCAGTTGCGTGACGTCTACCTCAAAAGTGGGCAGCGTAACGTCGATAAACACCGGCACACAGCCGTTCTGAATGATCGGATTTACCGTTGTAGGAAAACCAGCTGCCACGGTGATCACTTCATCGCCCGGCTTCACGCGCCTGCTACCTAATTTCGTCGAAGTCAAGGCTGAGAATGCCACCAGATTCGCGGAGGAGCCGGAGTTCACCAGACTAGCGCTGCGAACGCCAAAATAAGCTGCGAACTCTTTTTCAAACTGGTGCGCAAAGCGGCCCGTGGTCAGCCAAAAATCCAGACTTGATTCCACCAGGGTCTGGATATCTTCCGCATCGAATACCCTTCCTGACACGGGCACCGGCGAACTGCCCTCTGTAAATACCTTGCCGGTATATTCCGCATCGTAAAACTCCGCAACCAAGCCGCGGATCTGCTCACGTATTTCCTGGGGACTTCGTGACACTAGTTCTCCTCAATTCAGCATATCGGTTTCAGCCGCGCCTTTTACGAGGGTCATACCTCGAGAAAAGTGGTATACCAGCCGATCGTTTCGTGCAAACCCTGATCCAGCGTATAAGACGGCGCCCAATTCAACACGCGGCGCGCCTTTTCGGCACTTAAGTACTGATTCCGAATCTCATTGCTCGCCTCATTGCGAACATCCGGCTCTAGCGAACTTCCCATTAACGTCAAAAGCTTGTCCACCAACTGCAGGACGGTCACTTGAATTTCGTTTGAGAAATTGAACGCATGCCCGCGCAATTCCGGGTTCTCCGCCAAACGCTGCGCCAGCAGCATATACGCGGCCGCCCCGTCTTCCACATAAAAATAATCACGAATATATTGTCCGTCTGACCGGATCACGGGCCGCTGACCGCGCACCACGGAGCGGATCGTCCCCGGTACAATCCGGTTCCAGTTCAAATCCCCAGGTCCGTAAAAATTCCCGCAGCGCGTAATTGCAACCGGCGACCCGTAACTGTGCGCGTAGGTCTGCCCAATCAGATCGGAACAGGATTTACTGCAATCGTACGGATGATTTCCCTGCAGCGCGGCGTCTTCTCCGTACGGCAGCACGTCGTGCGAACCATAAGCTTTATCGGACGAAGCGAGCACAATCTGCTTCACCATCGGGCTGCGCCGGCACGCTTCAAGCAACGCCCATGTTCCCTGGATATTGGCCTCAAACGTGGAAACCGGATTCCGGTTCGCAATCCCCACCAGGGTCTGCGCGGCTAAATGAATCACGGTATCGATTTCATATTCGCCCAGCGCGCGCTCCAGCAACTGCTGATCGCAAACATCGCCCCGGACCACCTTTAACCGTTCAATGGAGCCGCTTCGAATCAACTCGCTTTGCGGGACCCAGTCCCTCACCAGGCAGACGACATCAGCGCCTGCTTCCACCAGCCGTTTTACCAGAGTCGTACCGACAAGCCCGGTCGCGCCTGTTACGAATGTGGGACGATCCCGCCAAAAATCTTGCGCCGTTTGTGCTTTCACTACCAGAGCTTAAACCATTGGCGAGGCTTCTTGGCCGCTTTGGGCTGAATCAAAACGGGTTGCCCGGTAAGAACTCTGGTTGGATTCGTACGAAACAAAGTGTCTGCCCGTTCTTCCCCATACTTTGCGCGAACCAAGTCGAAAGCAGGTCCCAGGGTGGGCGGACGGTCTTCCAGATCGTGCGCGTCACTCGCCACAAAGTGCACCAGATCCCGCCGCATCAATTCCCACGCGACGGCCTCAGCCGACTTACCGAATCGCCCGCTAAATGACTGCCCTGTAACTTGCACCCGGCACCCCGCATTCACCCAGCCGGCAATGCGAGACAAGCTCTTCGCCAGCAATGGATTTCGCTCTGGGTGAGTGATAATTGGGCAAATACCCATACCCAACATCCTGGTAAGCACATCCCCCAAACCCACCGGTATCGCCAGGTTAGCGAATTCCACCAGCAAAAACCCGTGCCCGTTAATGGTGTAACGCAAGGGGTGATTGAACAAATCGTGGATATTATCGAAGGAAAGGTGAAAATCGCACCCGCTATGGATTTTAGGCAAGCCTTCCATGCAGGCGAACTCCGCTAATTGTGCGGCAATCGCGTCCGGTTGAAACGGATAATTCAGATCGCTGTGCGGTGTGGCAACAATATCGGTAGTGCCGCTCTTGGCGGCCATCCGGAGCATGGCGATGGACATCGCCAAGTCTTTCGCCCCATCATCCAACCCATATAGAACGTGCGAATGGATATCGACCATTCACGTTACCGCCGATGTTTCAGATAAACATCTCTTCGTCCTGCGTCGCGTGATCGACGGACGATTTTCCAGGACGCGCGTAGACCGAGAGAGCCGCCCGGATACCAGAGAAAATACCGTCCAACTCGCGCACTGGCTTCATCAGAACTTCCTTCGTTGCATCAGTGGCACTCTGCACCTGATCCACCGTGTGATCGACCGCTCCATCAATACGCGCTACCTGAATCTTCGCGCGTTCGCTGAAATCCTGCACCAGGTCACCGATGCGGCTCACCTGTTCCTTGCCGATCCTTACGATGTCCACTGCATCCGTGGTCACCGCGTCAATCTTGGGCCTTACATCCTGCATCACACCGCGAATGGTTTCAAGGATTGGCTCGGCCTTGTCAATCAAGCCGTTTACCCTAATTTGCGAGATCTTGAACGTTTTGTAAACCAGGAAAACAACTACCGCCTGAATCATCAAACAAAGCGCCGCAATGAATACGCCGCTCGAAACCACTATCCGGAAAGTTTCTTCAGACATGAAGGCCCACAACTTGAGTCTACGACTAATGCGCCTAACTGCGCGCTTCGGTCGGAAGGTTAGGCTCCACTTTATCGCGATACGCCTGTTTACCCGCTTCCATAGCGTCGTTTAAGGTTTCTTTCTGACGATTCAGGACGTCCTTGCCCTTATCGACCAGATCGCTGGCGGAATCTTTCCACGTAGCCGTTTGCTTCTTCAGATACTCTTTCCCTTCATCGGCCTTGCTCATCAACAAATCGCGCGTTTCGTCGCCTGACTTGGGCGCAAAGAGCATCCCGAGACCTACGCCGATCCCCAGGCCCAGAAAGAAATTTGCCATGCCGTCTCTATTCATGTCACTGCTCCTTTTTCGTTCCAATAAAACTTTGCCTGTCACGGTAGCAGTTTTGCTTCCAATTAGATAGGACGCATAATGAGATCGATTGTTTAAGAAGCGCGAGACCAAAAAACTTGATCGGGACGGCCTTTGGAACTATGCCCTGAAGTCCGTAGGCCAGCGCGCTCAGACCAGTTCTGAAATACGCGCCAAGCTGCGCAACCGCGCTGCGGAACCGGAGGATATAGACATCACTCTCAGCAAATTAAAAGAGTATGGCTTTCTGGACGACCGCCGCTTTGCCCAGACCTTCGCGGAAAGCCGCCTCAACAACCAGGGTTTCGGCAGCGGCAGAGCCATGCGAGATCTGCAAGCCCGCCGCGTAGCTCCCGCTTTGGCTGAGCAAACCGTTCAGAAGGTTTACGCCGAACAGGATGAGGTTGCTTTGATTGAGGCTTACATCCGGCGAAAATACCGAACAGCCAATCGCGACACGCTCTTTTCGGAAGACAAAGACATGGCCTCCGCATTCCGCCGCCTCCGCTTGGCCGGCTTCTCCACGGGAAACATTGTGAAGGTCTTAAAACGCTTCGCCGCGCACCCCGATCTCCTGGACAATCTGGAAGACTCCGATGATGTGTAGCTCGATGATGTTTAGCTCGACGATATGTAGCTCGCTCAGTCCGCCCCGGCGGAGCGCAAAGCCGCACGAGCCGCATAATACCCGCACATTCCGTGCACGCCAGCCCCAGGCGGCGTAAAACTGGAGCACAGATAAATTCGACGGTTCGGTGTTCCGTACCGCCGCCAGGTAGGCCGAAACAAAATCTGAGAAAAGTCTGATACCCCACCCGTAACGTCTCCGCCAACCAGGTTCGCGTTCGCCAGTTCCAGATCCAAAGGCCCCGCAACGTGCCGCGCCAGAATACAATCTCGAAAACCCGGCGCAAACCGCTCAATCTGACTTTCTATGTGCTCAGCCCGATCCACCTTCGAACCAGCAGGAGTATGGCAGTAAGCCCAAACTACGTGCTTACCCAAAGGTGCCCGAGAGGGATCGAACAAAGTCGGCTGCGACAGAAGCACGAAAGGCCGCTCACTCACTTCGCCGCGAACAGCCGACCGCTCCGAAGCCCTAATCTCTTCCGCCGAACCCCCAATGTGAACCGTCGCAGCAAGTGCACACTCCCGGGCACGCCAGGGAATCGGCTCGCGCAGTGCCCAATCCATCTTGAAAGCACCGGGCCCATACCGATATCGCCCCAGCCGCTTGCGAAAG
>JAYTGM010000165.1:0-2242 GCA_043733425.1 Terriglobia bacterium | reverse complement strand
TCTGCGGCAAGCCCTCGGCGTACAACCCACACTCACCCATGGGCCTGATGTTCGAACAGAATGCCGATGGCCACGTCTTTGCGGCGCCGCGCGACGCTTACTTCAAATCCGGCGCGGGCGGCTCCGGCATCTATATTGTTCCTTCGCTCGATCTGGTGATGTACAAAATGGCGGCCAGCGATACCCAGCTCAATCCCGATCTGACCGGTCTGCCTGTCACCTATGAAATCGACCATTCACGCGACAACTGGAAGCCGATCCCTCACGATCAGTTTCACGATGGTCCCGTAGGCGGAGACGATTCCGTACGCAGGCTGCTTGAGATGGTGGTTGCAGCTGTAGTGCAATAGTTGGCCCCGCATTGAAGTGATAAAATAATCAACGCGGTATCCCTTCCTATGCGTTTGATCTTGCCCGCTGTTTTCTTACTTCCGCTCGGTTGTCTACACGCAGCCGGCACGCCCAAGGATACTAGTCCGAAAGCCACCGTTCCGAAAGAAACCGTGCAGGAGCAATTCGCGAAGAGAGCCTCGCGGCTCTGGTCTTTGCAACCCGTCACCCGGCCCGCCCTGCCCATAGGCACCACGGCCTCCACCAATCCTATCGACGCGTTCATCACCGCGGATTACAAAGCCAAGGGCCTGCTTCCCGTTGGCAAGGCCGATAAGCTCACTCTCCTGCGGCGCGTTTATTTTGATCTGATTGGAATTCCACCCACCACCGAAGAGCAGGATGCATTCCTTGCCGACACAGCGCCGGATGCCTACGAAAAAGTTGTAGACAAGCTTCTGGAAAATGAGCAGCACGGCGTCCGTTGGAGCCGCCACTGGTTAGACGTGCTTCGCTATGCCGATCTTGACGGCCTCGATGGTTCCGTCATGCCCGCCGCTAGCGGCATTTATCTTTGGCGCGATTGGGTGATTCGGGAACTGAATCGCGACATGCCGTATGACCAGTTTGTCCGCGCGCAAATTCTGGGAAATCGCTACCGGCCGGAAACAGCCACCAGCACCAGCGGCCGCCGTACCAAAGTTGAGGGAAGCACGGAAGATACGTTCGCCCTAGGCTTCCTCGCCCGTTCCGCTGTCACCCGCAACGATAAAGATCACGATGTTCCCTTCGGTGCTGTCGAGACAATTTCCACCGCTTTCATGGGCATGACGGTCGGTTGTGCCAAGTGCCACGATCATAAGTTCGATCCCATCACCCAAAAAGATTTCTATGCCATGAAGGCGATCTTTGACCCGTTGGTGCTCAAGAACGTGATGATTGCAACGCCCGCGGAAATTTTCGCGAATGGCGAAAAGCTGGACGATCTAAAAAAGAAGAGCGCCCCCATCAACAAGGCCATTGAAGATCTGATCGGGCCATACCGCACGAAGCTCTACGATGAGCGGGTCGCCTTGCTCACTCCCGAAGTCCAGGCCGTCATCCGCAAAGCTGAAAAAGACCGCACCCCGGCTGAGCAGAAAACTTTTGACGATTACTTTCCCGTGCTGCGTATCGATCCTTCAAAGATCAAGGCCATCCTCTCGCCCGATCAAGTTGCCACGTACGATGCCCTGCTGAAACAGCAGCGCGCCCTGGGCCGCGTGCCCGCTCTCCCTTCGTATTGGACAGTGGAAGAAGACAAAGATCTTCTAAAAGAAAAGTCTTACATCCTGACTACAGGCGACCCCAAGCGGCCCGAAATGGATAAGCCCGTCGAACCGGGTTTCCCCTTTCAGCCGAAAGATCTGGATACGCGCGATGGCCGTCGCGAAGCCTTCGTGTCATGGCTCACCGCTCCGGAAAACCCGTTATTCGCCCGCGTTGCCGTGAATCGCGTTTGGGGCTGGCATTTTGGCGAAGGGCTGCAGCGCGTCACCAGTGACTTTGGTTTGCTGGGTGGCAAGCCTTCCAATCCGAAACTGCTGGATTATCTGGCGAGCGAGTTCGTGTCGCACAACTACAGCATGAAGTGGCTGCACCGGTTGATTGTCACCTCGGGTACCTACCAGCTCTCCTCGAAACCGGAACCTCTCCAGCTATCGAAGAACAGGAAGACCGATGCCAGAAATACCTATCTATGGCACTTCCGTCTGCAGCGCCTGGAAGCTGAACCCATCTGGGATTCCATCCACTTCGCCTCAAACGATCTGGATTTGACGGTTGGCGGCAAGTCTTTCCAACTGACGGTTCCCGATCAAAAGCAAAGTATATTCCTGCCTAAGGATGCCGTAACCGACGCCGCCAAAATTAA
>JAYTGM010000164.1:0-2250 GCA_043733425.1 Terriglobia bacterium | reverse complement strand
AAAGCCGTTGAATGAAATTCAGAGCCACGCGTTCTGTCGACAAGAGAGTGCGCGCTGAACCCTCCACACGCGCGAAAATTTCGTCCGCCGCAATGCTCTGCCCGTCGGCCTTGAGCAGGGTCAGTTTTTGAAGTCCTCCGAATTGAGCATAGATTTCGGAGAGCACCGCGGTTCCGGCGAGCACTAAAGGCTGCCGCGCCAGGAACACTCCTGAGGCGCGCCGGTCCAGGGGAACGCAGGATTCCGTTGTGACATCGCCCACGCCCACGTCTTCCGCCAAAGCGATTCGGACGGCTTCGCTGATGGATTTGGTTAGATCCGGGTTCATCCCGGTCACCGTCTTAAACGGCATCTTGTGCCGCCAGCGCGGAATCAATCTTCGACAACTGGGAGCGGTATCCGGCCAGCTTGGTTTCCATTCCCTCGATCACTTTCGCCGGGGCCTTCGACCGGAATACGTCGTCCTGCAGTTGACGCTCGCTGCTTGCGATGGCCTTACGCAACTCAGCTCCTTCTTTGAGAAAGCGGGCGCGTTGCACACCGGCCTGGGCTTCCGGCAGGTGCAGAACCAGATCGAATGCCGGCGTGGAGCGAACAGCTGCAGAACCGGCCGGAGCATGCTCTTCACAGATAGAGAGATCCACATTGGCCAGCTTGCGTACGGCTTCGCCATACGTTCGGGCTAGCCTGGCCGCTTCTCCGGGCGAGTACAAAACGCCCTGGAGCACAAGTTTGGGATCGACCTTCATTTCTGACCGCAAGTTGCGGGCGAGCGAAACGATATCCTGCAGCAGTTGCATTTCGTGCTCTGCTGCAAGATCGGAAAGAGCCAGATTGTACTGCGGATAACTGGCGAGAGCTATGGATTTTCCGCCCGTACCCAAACGCTGCCAGAGCTCCTCGGTAATGAACGGCATGACGGGATGCAACAGGCGCAACGAGGCTTCGAACGCTGCCAGCAAATTCCGCCAATCCGAATTCAAACCCGAGCCTTCTTCAAAACGAAGCTTCTTCAACTCCAGATACCAATCGCAGAACTCGCCCCAAAAGAAGTGCCAGACGGATTGAGCCACTTCGTGATAGCGGTGTTGTTCAATGGCGCGGTTCACCTGTTCCGCGCAGGCGTTCAGGCGGCTGAAAATCCACCGGTCTTCCAGATTGGTGCCTTCCGGGACAAATTTTGCGGGATCGAAGGGGGTCCACGGCGCGACCTGCGAGCGCTCCATATGGAAGAAAACGAATCTAGCCGCATTCCAAATCTTATTGGCGAACGCGCGGGAACTTTCCATCCGGTCGTCCGAGAAAGCAATATCGGTCCCGGGAGCAGCGGCAGTGAGGAGCGCCATCCGCACGGCGTCCGTTCCGTACTTTTCGGTGACCAGCAAGGGATCGATGGTATTGCCCTTGGTCTTGGACATTTTCTGCTTGTCCTGGTCCCGCACCAGCCCATGAATGTAAACTTCGCGGAAAGGGACCTCTCCCGTAAATTCAAGCCCGAGCATGATCATGCGGGCCACCCAGAAGAAGAGGATGTCGAAGCCTGTAATCAGCAGCGTGGTGGGGTAAAAGGTGCGGAGATCAAGCGTATCGTCAGGCCAGCCTAGCGTCGAAAAAGGCCAGAGGCCCGAACTGAACCAGGTATCCAGAACATCCGGATCCTGTTGCAGGGCGGTGCTGCCGCAACGAAGACAGGTTTCCGGGGCTTCGCGGCTAACCATGATCTCCGAGCAATTCCCGCAGTGCCACGCGGGAACACGGTGTCCCCACCAGAGTTGGCGGGACACACACCAATCGCGGATATTGTACATCCACTCGTTGTAGGTCTTGGTCCAGTTTTCAGGGACAATTTTGATCTGGCCGGTTTCCACGGCACGGATCGCCTTGTCTGCCAATGGCTTCGTTTTTACAAACCACTGGGTGGAAGTAAGCGGCTCAACAATCGTTTTACAACGATCGCAGCGGCCGACGCTGAGCAGATGATCTTCAACCTTTTCGAGAACATTCAGCGATTCCAGGTCTTCAAGAACACGCTTCCGGGCCGCGAAGCGGTCTAATCCAGCGTAAACGCCGGCGGCTTCGGTCATGATGGCGCGCTCGTTAATGACCTTGATCCGCGGTAAATTGTGACGCTTTCCCGCTTCGAAATCGTTGGGATCGTGCGACGGCGTAACTTTCACGACGCCGGTGCCGAACTGAGGGTCGGCAAGATCGTCCAGGATGATGGGAACTTCACGGCCCGTCAACGGTAGC
>JAYTGM010000163.1:0-16194 GCA_043733425.1 Terriglobia bacterium | reverse complement strand
TGCGCTACTTCAACGTCTACGGCCCCCGGCAGGACCCAGCCAGTATGTATTCCGGCGTGCTCTCACTGTTCATCAAGCACATCCTGAACGGCACCGCGCCCACCATTTACGGCGATGGCGAACAATCGCGGGATTTCACCTACGTGGACGACGTAGTTGCCTTAAATCTGAAAGCCGCAACAGCGAAGGGTGTCTCAGGCAATGTTTACAACGGAGGCAATGGCGACCGGATTACGCTGAACCAGGCATGGGCCCTGCTGCAAAAGTTTGAAGGCGTCGATGTCGCGCCGTTATACGGTCCATCCCGCGAGGGCGATGTCCGCGATTCTCAAGCCGACACGGCATTGGCGTCAGCCGATCTGGGACATAAGCCCCGCTATAGTTTTGAGCAGGGCTTGCGTCTCACACTCGATTGGTACAAGCAAAACCGCTAACTCTCGTCAGAAGTAGAGCTTCAAAGCAACCTGAACAATCCGAGGATCGCGCGTAGCAGTGACGCGTCCAAACAGAGCGCTTCCGAGGGAGGTGTTCACGGCGTTGTAATTCGTATGGTTGAAAACGTTAAATGCTTCACCACGCAACTGAAGCTTTGTCTGCTCAGTTCCGGGAAAGCGGAAGTTCTTGAACAGAGATGTATCCCAACGCTGCAATCCCGGTCCTCGAATGGTGCCCCGGCCCGCATTGCCCGGACGAACCTGTCCGAGCGGCACTTCGTTGAAGCACGATGTATCGAACCACTTCGTCAGCTGACGCGGCGCGTTGCTGCTGCTATTCGGATTGCAAGCCTGATCGGGACGCGGGCCGGCAGCACTAGGTCCAAGAAAGCCTAATCCGCCAGGATCGTTGCCGAGGGAGGATGTCGCTGTCAAAGGCAAGCCCGATTGGAATGTCGCGATTCCGGAAATTTCCCAGCCGCCCAGAATATGGCCAAACAGTCCTTTCTGCTCCTTGAAACCAGGAACATCGATCACGAAGTTTGCGGTCGCAACATGAGTGCGGTCAATCGCCAGACGGCCGCGTTCGCCGGCTACGTTGTAGCTGTTCTGCGGTGCTTGGCTGCGGTCGCTTTGCGTATCTCCTAATCCCTTCGACCACGTGTACGCTACACCAAACGCGGTATTGCCGCTAAATCTCTTTTCCACATTTACCTGAAGCGAACTGTAGGTCTCGTTGTAATTCGTCTCAAGCACGTTAATCGCGTTATAGCCCAGATACGGCCGCAGCGCGTTCAGCCGGGGAGTGGTGGTGGCAGTTACATATGTGTTGGCTGGAATCACGCCGGAACTGTAAGCGAGCCCGAGTGGCACCTGGTTGATGTCGCGGATACCCAGCAGATGCGTTCCCTTTTGCCCGTAATAACCGGCATCCAGCACCAGCCCGCGGCCGAACTGCTTCTGTACATCGAAACTGAACTGTTGCGAGTAAGGTGTATTCAACTCATAGGGCGTACCACGAAGCGCACGCGGCGAAGCACTGATGCTTGGGGTTCCCAATGCCGGATTGGCGAATTGCGTATTCGGAATGCTCACCGTATTGTTGAACGGCGGGTTTGTAAAGATGTTCTGCTCGTAAATTCCGTATAGCGCCGTGTCATAGAAAATGCCGTAACCCGCGCGGATGCTCATCTTGCCATCGCCGTAGGGATCCCAAGCAATACCTACACGCGGTGCCAGATTATTTTTTCCAAAGTTCGATACTTTCGTTCCAAAGGGCGAAACATGCCCGAACGCCGCATTCTGGCTGTTCACAATCAGACCGTTGTACGGGTCACCCGTATTCGGAACAATGTTTCCGGCGGCATCAATTCGGGGTGCCTTCGCCGGGTCATACAGCTTAGGGTCGAAGTTAGTCAAAAACTTGCTGTCATCGAACGGAGCAAAAAACGCGGAGTAACGCAGCCCATAGCTAACGGTCAAGTTGGGACGCATACGATATTGATCCTGACCGTAGAACTCAAACGAATTAGATTTTATCGACGGCGTCAGATCCAGCTGGTTCTGCGTGAAATTCGAAACTCTCCCAAGCAGGAAATTTGCAAATGCCTGGTCGAAAGCGGCAGTGCCAGCCGGGCGAACCGCCGTCCCTTCACCGGAAAAAGCAAAAGCACCCTGATTACCGCCGCCGGCGTTTTCGGTCTTGTTGTAGTGATAATAGGTGCCGCCAAACTTCATCGTGTGGCGCCCTTTCACCCAGGTCAGGCTGTCGAACACCTGATGGTTGTAGTTGAAATCGTCATATGGTCCAAAGCCGGTGACCGCCGAGCCGCCCGTAAACGTCAGCGACGGCACTCGCGCAATGGTGGACACATAAGGCAGGGTCACCTTGATATCAGGTGACAGTGCGGAACTGATCGTCCCTGTCACGCGGCTGATAATAGCGCCGTAGCTGTAAGCGTAACCACCCTCATTCACCACGTTTGGGCTAAACGAAGAAGTTGCCCGAATCACCGCGCCTTTGCCCGGAGAATTCGTACTCGTTGTCGCAACACCCGGAAGCGCAAGGCCGGTAAACAAGCCGCCGGGCTCAATGGTCGGAATGCTGTCCTGAATATAACGGCCGGAGAGCACTAGCTTTTGCCCGAAGTTATGATCCACCTTGATCAATTCCTGTCGCGCATAAGCCTGGTTCCGCAGCGAAGTAAACAGCGTTCCTTCCCCCGCGGTTGAGCCGAATGCCGCGCCTGTAGGCACGTTCGCAAAAAGGTCCTTGATGTAGGCTTGAGCGACTGGATTTATATTCGCGATCTGTGTTCCCGTTTGCAAACATTGCGTGCCATCGGCGGAGAAAGAAACGCACACCGGGGTCGCAAATTGCCCGCTCTTCTGGGCCGTGGTGGGAACGGTGGCGGTGGTGCTGCCATAAGTGATCACACGCCGAAACTCCTGCGAAAAGAAGAAGAAAGTTTTATTCCTATCTCGGTTGTAAATTTTCGGAATCCACACCGGGCCACCCACCGTGTAACCGAAGTTGTTGTAGCGCAGCGGCGGTACCCGCGCCTTCCCTGTGACTGGATCTTTATTGATGCCGTTCAGATTGTTGAAATAATTATTAGCGGCCAGCTTGTCGTTGCGAAAAAATTCATAGGCATCACCATGGAAACCGCTGCCGCCGGTTTTGGTGACCACGTTAATCTGGCCCCCCAAAGCGCGGCCGAATTCAGCATCATACTGCCCCCGCAAAACTTTGAATTCCGCAATCGCGTCCACGCTCGGGTAATTCAGCAGAGTCTGGTTCGACCCGCGATCCACATTGTCCGCGCCGTCCACAGTCCAATTGTTCGCGCCAGGCCGGGAACCGTTGATTGAAAAACCGACCGTGTTTGCACCTCCCAGCGGGTTGCTGGTCCCGATATATACCTGATCGCCCACATTCGACACCACGCCCGGCGAAAGCTGCAACAGCTGTTCATAGTTTCGCGTATTCAACGCCAGTTCCCGCACCTGCGTGCCGGTAATCAGGCTCTGTGCCGCAGCCGTCTGCATCTCCACCTGCAGTGGCGATTCCTCCACCTTCACTTCTTCCGTCACCGCACCCACTTCCATGTTGAAGTTAATGGTCAACTTGTCATTCACGTTCACCGGAACGGAAGTGCGTGAGGCGCGCTTGAACCCAGGAGCTTCCGCCGTAACCGTATAAGTCGCCACTGGAAGCTGCGTGGCCGAGTACTCGCCGTTGCCGCCCGAATTCAGCGTCTTCACCGTCACGTTCTGATCGGTGTTCAGAACGGTAATCTTCGCGTTGGCGATGGCACCGCCTGAGCTGTCCTGCACCGTCCCTGAAATGGAACCGGTTACGTCCTGGCAGTAAGCCGGAACGGTGCTAAACATTGCGCAAACCAATACTGCCGAAAAGAAATGCTTCATAGGACTCCCTGAGCGAGCGTACTTCAGAGTAGCCAATGTGTCGGATTGATTTCAAGCGATCAACACGCTCGACTGATGCTACACTCTGAGTCTCCGCATGGAACGCGCCAGCCGCATCATTGGTAATCTACCCGTCGCGGAACCGCCCATCACTTCCGAACAAGTGGTGCTCAGTGCTTGGCCCCGTGCTGTCGGAAAACGTCTTGCGCAAAATGCACGTGCCGTCAGACTGGTACGCACCCGCCTGGTTGTGGAAGTGGAAGACCAGACCTGGCAGCGGAATCTTTTCACGCTCTCCCGCCATATTCTTTCGAACCTCGCGAAACACGTGGGGCCCAACATCGTTGACGATCTGGAATTCCGTGTCATTCCGCGCCGCCGTGAACCGCAGCGCGCCCTGCACGCCATGCCTCTGTTGCACGATGAAGCCGACGGCATTCAAGATCCCGGCTTGCGGCGGCTCTACGTCGCCGCCCGCCGCCGGGAAACGGCATAATGAAACGAATCGATGAGCTTAACTGAAGAAGATGTCCGCTACGTAGCCACGTTAGCCAACCTGAATCTTTCCGCCGATGAAATTCCGCAACTGGTCCGCAACCTGGGCGAAATCCTCGCTCACATGGATCGCTTGGCCGGAATTGCAACGGACGGCGTGGAACCCATGGCTCAGGTGCTTTACGACGCGCCCGAAACCGCAACTCTTCGCGATGATGTAGTCCGCACCCCGCTCGGCAGCGAAGCCGCATTGCAAAACGCGCCGCTCTCCGCGCACGGATATTTCAAAGTGCCGCTGGTCATTGAGCGCTAGCCATGCAATTTGAAAATTTCACCATTTCCGAAATTCAGGATGGCCTGCGTGCCCGCAAATTCACCGCCGCTGAAGTCACTCGTGACACGCTCGCGTTTGCCGAAAGACATAATCCCGCGACGAACGCTTACCTGCTCCTGAGCCCGGAACGCGCCATGGCGCAGGCCGAAGCAGTGGATCGCAAATTGGCGCATGGTGACGATCCTGGCCCTCTTGCCGGCGTTTCCGTGGCTGTGAAAGACGTAATTCTCACCAAGGGCTTGCGCACTACCTGTGGCTCAAGGATGCTCGAAAAGTTTGTTCCTCCATATGATGCAACGGCGGTGATCCGTCTGGAACAGGCAGGCGGCGTGATCATCGGCAAAACGAATTGCGATGAGTTCGCCATGGGCTCCTCGAATGAAAACAGCGCATTCGGCCCCGTGCGCAATCCCGTGGCTCTCGATCGTGTCCCCGGTGGTTCCAGCGGAGGTTCGGCCGCGGTCGTCGCGCAAGGCACCGCCGTGGTCTCGCTCGGTTCCGATACCGGCGGCTCCATCCGACAGCCAGCTTCCTTCTGCGGCGTCGTCGGTGTCACTCCCACATACGGCCGCGTCTCGCGTTACGGGCTGGTTGCTTTCGCCAGCTCACTCGATCACATCGGTCCTTTCGCCCGCACCGTTCGCGATGCGGCCACTCTCCTTGAAGTAATTTCCGGTGCAGACCCGCTGGATTCCACCTCCGCCGCTGCCCCCGTCCCTCACTATGCCGATTCGCTGGACCGCAACCTGAAAGGCGTCCGCCTGGGCATTCCCAAGGAATATTTCAAGGACGCAACCGGCGAAACCGCCACGCTCGTCCTCCGCGCCATCGAAGTGCTTCGCGAAGAAGGCTGCGACGTGCGCGAGATCAGCCTGCCTTCCACCGATTACGCGATCGATTGTTACTACGTTTTGAGTACCGCCGAAGCCAGTTCCAACCTGGCACGCTACGATGGCGTCCGCTACACGGTGCGTTCCCCGCATTCCGATACGCTTAGCCAGATGTTCAGTAATACCCGAGGTGAAAGTTTCGGGGCAGAGGTAAAACGCCGCATTATGCTGGGCACTTATGTGCTAAGCCACGGCTATTACGATGCCTATTACAAAAAGGCTCAGCAAGTCCGGTCTTTGATCACTCAGGATTTCAAACGCGCTTTTGAAGAAGTAGATGCCATCGTCGCGCCCGTGTCGCCCTTCCCCGCATTTCAACTTGGCGAAAAGTTGGATGACCCGCTGCAAATGTATCTTTCCGATATCTATACTGTTACCGGAAGCCTGGCCGGTATCCCCTGCATGAGCGTGCCCTGCGGACGCACAACTGACAATTTGCCCGTCGGTCTGCAGATTCTTTGTAATCATTTCGACGAACCGCGCATGTTTCGGATCGCCGATGCCTTTGAAAGGGTAGTAAGGTAAAGAACATCATGCCATTTACTCTTCCGTCTCTTCCTTACGCTCCAGACGCTCTTGAGCCCCATATCGATCGCACCACCATGGAAATTCACCATGATAAACATCACGCAGCTTATGTGACGAATCTGAACAAAGCTCTTGAATCGGCTCCGGCGCTGGCGGACCTTTCCATTGAAAAGCTGCTTGCTAACAATTGCGCCGCGGTTCCCGAAAACATCCGCACTGCCGTCCGCAATAATGGCGGCGGCCATATGAACCACTCTATGTTCTGGCAGATTATGATGCCGGGCGCCACTGGTAAACCGGAGGGTGCGGTTTCAGAGGCCATACTCGCCACCTTTGGCAGTCTGGATCAGTTCAAGGAAAAGTTCAACGCCGCCGGCGCGGCACGCTTCGGTTCCGGTTGGGCTTGGCTCATCAAAGATGGCACCAAGGTGGAAATCATCTCCACGCCGAATCAGGACAATCCGCTGATGGATGGCAAGCAGCCCATCATGGGTCTTGATGTTTGGGAACATGCTTATTACCTGAAGTACCAGAACCGCCGTCCGGAATATATGGCTGCCTGGTGGAATGTCGTGAATTGGAAAGAAGTGGAAGCGCGTTTCCAAGCGGCTTAATTCAGGCAATCACGGGCTAACGCGGGGTGGACCTCTATCGGTTTGACGACGGCTATCTCAACCGTTTGAGGTCCTCTGACCCGGAAACCGAGCAACACTTTAGTAACTATTTCGGGCGGATGCTCACGCTGAAATTGCGCAACCGCCTGCGCAGATCCGAATCTATTGAAGATCTAAAGCAGGAAACGTTGCTGCGCGTGCTCAAAACCATACGCTCAGCAGCTACCCTCCGTGAAGCGGAAAAACTGGGCGCATATGTCAATACCACCTGCAATTACGTTCTTTTCGAGCACTTCCGCGCCGGCAAGCGCGAAAGCCCGCTTGAAGAAGACAAGCACGATCCAGCCGATGCAAACGTCAATCTCGAAAATGCTGCCGCCGCTTCACAAGTGCGGGAAAGAGTCCGCGCCGCACTCGAAAAACTTGAGCCGAAAGACCGCAAACTTTTAAGCGCCCTATTTCTGGAGGAGCGCGACAAAGACGAAATCTGCCGCAAATTTGGCGTGGACCGCGATTACTTGCGCGTTCTCCTCTATCGGGCCAAAGCCCAATTCCGCGCCGTGTGGCCCGCTAACTAAACTTCAGGCGCTGGCCACCATTCGCTCAATCAGGCGGGGACGCGCCACGCGGCGCGTTAACATCACCCGCAATTTCGATGCGGGATGATCCAGTTCGTAAGCACGAACCGCGACGGCAAGCACACTTGCCGGAATGCCCAGCGTGCCCAGTGAGAGATCCGCCACATCGACCGGTAATTCATAGACACGCCCAATCTCTTTCCACTCGTTCTTCTGTTTCCGAATTACCTGACAGGTCTTTCGTCCAATTACGCGTATGCCCAGCCCGTTCTTGATGGTGTAGTCTTCTGTCATTTCCATAAGGTTTGACCTATTACAACTAGACGATACTTATAGGGCATCCGGTCGGAATTTAACTTGATTTAACAAACTCTTCACCGGCGAGCGAATTCTTCAGCTCTCGATTCAGTCCTTGCCAGTACGTAAGGGCCCTCTGGAATCACCGCGATACGGGCTCCCCGGGGCAGATCCGCTGTAAGTGCAGTTACAGCCTGATGAACGGTATCGAATGATGGTCCCCATAAAGAGGTTCTATCTGCTTTTAGTACTCCAGGTACGTAAAACAGTAACTCACAGTTTTGTTGCACCAGCGCTAGCTTCTCTAATTGCCATTGGTCCACTTCCACGGGCGAGGAATCCAGCTTGCGTAAAAAGTCGGTGCTGGAGGCGTTCTCGGTCAGCATGCGGTGAAATTCGTGCGCGCCGGTCCCTTCGCCGCATTCCGCAATCAGCAAAATCCGTCCGCCCGGTTTCACAATGTGCGAAGCCGCCGTCACGCCCTTCACTGCCTGGTAAAAGGTCATATCCAGCGGGTACCCCGCGGCCGTCGTAATCACCGCGTCGGCAGGCTCATCCAGCGTTTCCAGCATGATCCGGGAAACGTACTCCACACCCTGGGCATGCGCCGCCTCAGGCAGTCCCGCAAAGATCGCTGCGACAGGACGCCGCCCGTAATCCGCCACGCCGCGGCTGAGGGCTGCATCCACCAGGAAATGGTGTCCTGCCATCCGCGCAATCTCCAGCAGTTCCTGGTGCAAAGGGTTACCTTCAATCGACCCTTCGCGGGAGCGGGCGTCGCGCATAAAACGCGGGCTATGCAGCACTTTAATGGTCTCTTGCGCCGCAAGCCCGGGGGCAATCAGCTTCCTTCCGCCCGAATACCCCAGCATCAGGTGCGGCTCAATAAAGCCAAGGGTGATGTGAAGGTCCGCTTCCATAAACCGCCGGTCGATATGTACCGGTGTACCGGAGCGCGTGGAGCCCAGGTGCAAATGTTCATTCAGTTGTCTGGCATCGTGATTCACAACGCGGTACCGGCTGGCGATATCCACTCCCACAATTTCCTCAATTTCATGCCTGGGCGCGGCGCGGTGCAGCCCGGTCGCAATCAAAATCGTCACCTCACCCGGCCCAATGCCCGCCAGTTCTAAGCGCGCTAGCAGTGGTGGCAATACCAGTCTGTTGGGCGCGGGACGGGTAATATCGCAAACGGAAATAGCCGCCGTGCGTTTTCCGCGCGCCAGGTCCGTTAGCGGCAAACACCCCACCGGATGATCTAACGCCTGCTCCACGGCCCCCCGCGCATCAGCCAGCGGCTGGGCCGAATGCGCTTCTAAAATACGGTACTCAAAGCCTTCCGGCAGTTCCAGCCCAAGACCGTTCTTTCCGAATGCCACGTCCACATGCATAGTTAGAAACTTATCAAATCCCGCGAAGCGCCCGGCACATCAAAACGAAAACTGGTGTAAGCTGATATCCGCCGGAGGCATCATGATACAAAGACCCCCCATCATCATGACTGTTGACGATGAATCGAGCGTCCGCCGCGTGATCCGGACCGTACTCGAACGGGAAGGCTACGCTGTGCGCGAGGCAGCTTCCGGGCCGGAAGCGCTAGATCTTATGGAGCGGGAGCCAGAGATCGCCCTGGTGCTCTCCGATCTGCGGATGCCCGGCATGGATGGTAATGCCCTGGCTCACCGTCTGTTCGCTATGCGTCCCAATGTCCGTCTTATGTTTCTCTCCGCTTACGATACTGACCTGGAAGATTGTTTCCGCCATTGCCCCACCATGCCCAAGCCATTCAATGGAAAAGAACTGATTTCCCGGGTTCGGGTTCAACTTGCCCGAACAGCGAAAGCTTGAACCCTGCTATACTCGCCTCTTAACAGGAAATAGATGCCGAAACGTACCTTTCAACCGAATAACCGTCGCCGCGCGAAGACGCATGGTTTTCGTACCCGTATGAAAACTTCTGATGGCCGTGCCGTGCTGGCCCGTCGTCGCGCCCGTGGACGTCACAAGCTTACCGTCAGCGACGAGTAGCCCAATCGCCGCAGACCAGACTTTACCCGATCCCACTCAAGAAGGTGCCTACCGTTTTCCCAAACACAACAGGCTTCTTTGCTCAAAAGACTTTCGATTTGTCTATGACAATGGCAAGCGCATGGCGACCCCGCTTTTTGCGGGTTTCTTCTTCTGCCGGAAAGATTCCGAAGGCCCGCGCATCGGCTTTACCGTTCCGCGCGCTTTGGGCAACGCCGTCATCCGCAATCGCCTTCGCCGGCGCTTCAGGGAAGCGGTCCGCTTGCGATTGGGCCAATTGCGGTCGGATCAACTAAATCCCCCGTGGTCTGTTGTCATCAATCCTCGCCGAGCGGCTATCGAATGTCCCTTTCAAGAACTCGAACGGGAAATTTCTCGTCTCTTTCAATGGTGCTCCAAACAGGATTGCGTACAACCCTGATTGCTCTGCTGCGCCTTTATAAATCCGCAGTGTCTCCCTTTCTGCCTTCTGCCTGCCGTTTTCATCCGTCCTGCTCTGTTTACATGCTGGAATCCGTGGAGCGTTTCGGTTCCTTGCGCGGCATTTGGCTAGGTGTAAAGCGCCTGGGCCGCTGCCATCCTTTTTCTGCCGGGGGAGTGGACCCCGTTCCCCATGACTAACGAAAAACAAGAATTTCCCATGCAGGCCAGAATGCTGATTGCATTCATCCTGGTCTTTGGCGTCATCTTCGCCACGCCGTATCTCACTAAGATGTTCTTCCCACAAACTCCGCCGAAACAAGCCGTTACGGAGTTTCCGAAAAAGCCCGAGGCTGCCACCAGCGCCGCCGCCCCTGCCGCGCCCGCTCCGGTGGCCCCTGGCTTGACGGCCGCGCCTGCACCCGCGGGCACTATCGCTGGAACGCGCGAAGAATCCACTGTCATCGATACCGACCTCTACCATGTGATTTTTTCGAACCGCGGCGGTGTTGTCCGCAGTTGGAGCCTGAAAAAGTACAAAGACGCCAATGGCAAGCCACTTGAACTGATCAACACCAGTGCAATCCCCAAAACCGGCTACCCCTTTGCATTCACCTTCCGCGACAAAAAGCCCACTGCCGATCTGAACCAGGCCCTGTTTCTGGCGAAAGAAAATGCGGATGGCCGGTCCGTCTCGTTCGAATATTCTGACGGCCACACCTTCGCGCGCAAAGTTTTTGAATTTCAGAAAGAAAGTTACGTGTCGACAGTATCCGCTGAAGTGACTCAAGACAGCGCGCCCGTCCTGAACCTGCTGCAGTGGCGAGGCGGTTTTGGCGATTTTGCCGCCCTGAATGCCAGTTCGCAGCAATCTGAAATTCGTTACGATACCTCTGAAACTAAGGTTCTTCGCGATGGTGCCAAGGCCGCCAAAGAAGGCCCTAAGAATACAGATGGAACTTTCTCTTTCGCCGGTCTGGAAGATCAATACTTCACTGCTGTTTTCCTCCCCACCGGTAACGGAGTCACCGAAACCACAATCTTCAGCGACACCGTTGCCAGCCCCTTCGAAAAGGAAGAAACCGCCTACGTTGGTGCCGCTGTCGGTGGCACCGGGCATTCCTCTTTCTCTCTTTTCGTCGGGCCGAAAGACGTCGATACGCTTCGCAAGGTAAACCCTAAACTCGAACAGATCGTCGATTTCGGTTGGTTCGCCATTATCGCGAAGCCACTCTTTCTCATCCTACATTTTTTGAACGATCAGTACGTGCACAATTACGGCTGGTCTATCGTCCTGATCACGCTCATCATCAACGTGCTTCTGTTCCCGCTGAAGCTGACGAATATGAAGTCCATGAAGAAGATGCAGCGCTTGCAGCCCCAGATCGCGGTGATCAACGCTAAGTACAAAGACATTCCCATGCGTGATCCGCGGCAGCAACAAAAGAATCAGGAGACCATGGATCTCTACAAAGCGAACGGTGCCAATCCCGTCGGCGGCTGCCTTCCCCTGGTGATCCAGATGCCATTCCTGTTCGCGTTTTACAAAGTGTTATCCGTCTCTATCGAAATGCGTAGCGCCAGTTGGTTCTGGGTGCACGATCTGTCGCAGCCCGAACAAATCGCCATCCGTGTCCTCCCGCTGCTGCTGATCATCACCGGTTTCATCATGCAAAAGATGACTCCCGTTGCCGGTGGCGACCCCGCTCAGCAGAAAATTATGCAGTTCATGCCGCTCATGATGGGCTTCTTCTTTTGGAAAGCATCCAGCGGCCTGGTGTTATACTGGCTCACTGGCAATCTGGTGGGCATCCTGCAACAGTGGTTCTTCAACAAAACCATGACTCCCGCGGAAACGGTCCCGGCGCCAAGACTAACCGGAACGCGTAAAAAGTGACTGACTCGCTACCACCGCAAATTAAGAAATACGCTGTTGAGGACCTTGGTCCGAAGATCGAAAATTTCCTCAAGCCCCTTATAGAACAAGGCGGCTTTGCGCTCACCTTCGATATCGCCCCAGGCGATTCTTCGAATCCGGAAATTGAGAATCCTGAGGTGGTCGTCAAGTTCTCAGGCGGCGATGTCGACCTGCTCCTGATGAACCGCGCGGAACTTTTGCTCGCGCTCGAACACGTCACCATGGAAGCGCTCCGCATGCCGTCGGAAGACCATTCGCGTCTCTCCTTCGATGCGAATGATTACCGCATGCTCCGCATCGCTGAACTGCGGATGAGCGCCAACGCCGCCGCGGAAAAGGTGAAACATACCGGTGAGCCGTTCCGCTTCAACCCCATGAACAGCCGCGAGCGCCGCGCCATTCATATCGCCCTGCGGAACGAACTCGAACTTCGCAGCGAAAGCGCCGGCCTGGGCGGCTACCGCCACGTGATTGTCTATCCCGCCGGCATGGCGAGTCTGCCGGAGCCGCCTCCCCCGCCACGGCCGGACCGCCGCGACCGCCCGAATGAATCTTCACGAAACGATCGTCGCCCTTTCGACGCCTCCCGGCAGGGCCGGCCTGGGCGTCGTCCGAATCACCGGTAAGCAATCGCAGGCCGTTGCCGCGGCACTGGTGCCCGGAATCGAACTCCGCCCTTGGCGCGTCGCCCGCGGCACGCTCATCTCCGGCGCAGACCATGTTCTGGTCACTCTCTTCGCCGCGCCCCACTCTTACACTGCGGAAGATTTGGTCGAAATCTCCTGCCACGGTTCACCTGTCGTACTGCGCTTTTGTCTCGATCAAGCGGTCCAGGCAGGTGCCCGCCTTGCTGAACCCGGCGAGTTTACACTCCGCGCCTATGTAAACGGCCGTATCGATCTGCCGCAAGCCGAAGCTGTTCGCGACCTGATCGATTCCACAACTCTCTATCAAGCCAAAATTGCCGCCCAGCAGGTTGAGGGCTCCGTCTCGCGCCGCGTCAACCCGCTCAAGCACCAACTGGTCGAACTCATAGCACTCCTTGAAGCAGGAATTGATTTCGCCGAAGACGATATCTCCATCCCCCAAAACGACGAGCTCTTCCGCCGGCTGATTCCGCTCACAGCCGGTCTTCGCAAGCTAGCGGAAAGCTTTCAGTACGGCAATCTGGTGCGCGAAGGGTTGCAACTCGCCATTGTAGGCCGCCCGAACGTGGGCAAGAGCAGCCTGTTCAATCGCCTGCTGGAACAAGACCGCGCTATCGTTACCGATATTCCCGGCACCACGCGTGACGCTATCAGTGAAACAGCCGCAATCGAAGGCATCCCGGTAAAGCTGGTGGATACAGCAGGCATCCGTGAAAGTACAGATCAAGTGGAAAGCTTAGGGATCGGGCGCAGCTACCAGGCAATGGCCGATGCGGACGTCACGATAGTCGTGATCGATGGCTCCGCGCCGCTCACCGAAGACGATCAGCGCATCATCAGCCGTGTGTCCGGACGAATGGTTCTGGCCGCGAACAAATGCGATCTGGGCTCCGCCGCGCCCGGCCTCCCGGTAAGCGCACTCACAGGGCAGGGAATTGCAGAGTTACGCCGGGCCATCCTGCCAAAGGCCCAGGCCGCCAATGAAGAAGGGTTCATCACCAGCGTTCGCCACGAACGTCTTCTGCAAGAAGCGCTCGAATCTTTAGACCGCGCCGCAGCCGCCATCGAAAACAACATCCCTCACGAGATGTTGCTGCTTGATCTCTACAGCGCTCTTTCGCCCGTGGATGCCATCACAGGCGCAACCACTGCCGACGACATCCTGAACCAGATCTTCAGCACCTTCTGTATCGGAAAATAGCGGCCCCTGTTAGCAAAATGAGCATGTCGGTCGCCTCCTGGTACAGCAGGATGTGACGGGTAGTCTCTGTTGCGTCACCCAGAGAGCCAACCAGGAAAGAGAGAATGCCCATCATCGCAACGGCTAAAATCAGCCACCAGATCAGGCCATTGTTCGCGCGCGGCAGCGAAAACAAGGCAAAAATAGTATAGCCCGAAGCCAGCAAATAGAAAAGGGGAATATGCCAGGGCAATCGTAGACAGAGCTGGCTACGCACAGTGCTCCATAGTTTCAGCCCTTCCGCACGGTAGACGGGTGTCGGGCTGTCCGCCCTGCGCATTGTGCCAAAATTCCCCACCGGGATATCGGGAGCGAATGCCAGAAAATCCGAACGCAACACCGCGAGCGTTGTCTTGGGATGCCCTAAGTAATACGTCAGTAGCTTGTAAGAGCCGATATCCCGCAGGAATCGCGCCCGGTAGACAGGCTCGGCTAGAGGCGAGCCTGCGGAAAAAGCATGCGCATTTTTGAACGCAATGTCGCTTGCGGGAAGCCCCAACTCTCGAAGGGTGGCCTCAGGATCTTCCGACCTCGGCAGTAACTTGGTGAAGACTACGCTGAAAGCGGACTCCACACGGTAATCCGCTGGTGTTTTCGCCATCATGAAACAGCTAGCAGCTATCAGAAGAAATGCCGCCGCTGCCCATGCCACCCGGTCGGTGAGCCGTGGCGTTTTGAAAACAACGGCAATACAAAACACAACCAACGGAATCAGGCATGGCTGGTGCTGCAGTTTGCTCCCCAAAAACAAGGCGCCTGCTAGACCGAACAGAGCCGCCCATTGCCACGAGGCCTGAGAATGGAGCAATACAACATTCAAAGCCGCAGCGAATAAAAGCATCAGGAAAACCATGGAAGCGGCATCCATATAAGCCGTGCTGAAAAACTGCACATATTCAACATCTGAAAAGACAATGGCAAACAGAGCAGTGAACAGTACGCGCCAGTAAGACGGCCATTGCACGAAAGCTCCAAAGCACAAATACACAGCGAAGGTAGCAATCAAACCGTGGACAATGCCCAGAACCCGCAGGTCAAAACGTCCGGGCGGCATTACCACCTGGCAGATCAGCTTGGCAATCCGGGCAAGCCAGAGTTCCGTGGTAGGAATCCGTGAGTCCCAAAGAAGCTTCTCGTTCACTCGATATTGAGTAACGAAAAAGTTATGTTGATCGCGCTCGAACTCGGGCGCCACCCAAACGCCCATCCTGCCGAGCACTTTCGGAAAATCGTTATTATCGGAAACGCCAATGGGTCGGGGCCCCAGCGTCTGGAGCCCAACCGCCAATACAAAACAGGCTGTGGGCAAAAGTCGCCAAAGAGCGCTTTTCCACATCTGGCCCAGCAAAGTTCCAGTTACTTTTCTTTCGAAGCGCGATAACCGCCCTTCATTGCGTCAGCCTCGGACATATAGGCACCCTGCTTAGTCCGTCCGTACCAACGGTCGCCTTCCTTGTGGTACACCTTCGTCTCTCTATTCACCCATACCATTCCAGCGGAAGGCGGTGCTTGATAGGGAACAGTCGGACCGTTCGCCTTGGGCAAACTGGTGACCGGAGTGCGCGGTGCTGCCTGCGCCGGAGCCATGGGCGCGGAAGGCGTCATCTTCGGCCCGTTGGAAGTCGGCATGGTAGCTTGAGCCGCCGGTGCCGAACCCATCATTCCTCCCCGAACCATTACCCGCGGGGTAATCTCCTCCATCTGTTTTGCACTCAGCCCAAGCTTCTTCAAATCCCCCACGGAACCATATGGCCGTCCCGCGATGATCTTCTTCGCGGTAGCCGCGCCAATCCCCGGAAGCGCATCGAGTTGTGACGCGGTGGCGGAATTCAAGTCGACAAGCGCCCCATTCGGAGCAGCCGGCATGGTCTTCTTGGCCATTGCTGGCGTTGGCGCCGTCGCCTGAGCCGCCATGCCGCCCCCGCCACGCACCGTCACCATCGGCGCAATCATTTCCATCTGCTTGCCGCTAATCCCGGCTTTCTGCAGATCCGACACCGAGGAATACGGCCGTCCCGCAATAATCTTCTTCGCGGTAGCCGCGCCAATTCCCGGAACGCTATCCAGCTCCTCAGCCGACGCGGAATTCAAATCAACTGGTGAACTGGGCGCGCTCTTCTTAGTCCCCTCGCCTTTCTTGTCCTTTGCCGCACTCGCGGCAACCGGTGTAAACGCCAACACCAATCCAACCACCACGCCCATGAATCGCATTTAAAAACATCCTCCAGCAGCTACTCTAACGCTATTCCTCACCGGAATTTGATTTCAGCAATCAGCAGATCCGGCATCGTTTGATTCCAGTTTTCCGGCACCGTATCGAAATTCAACCGGAACGCCTTTGT
>JAYTGM010000162.1:0-16254 GCA_043733425.1 Terriglobia bacterium | reverse complement strand
TTGCCGCATGGCTTCGCTCAGAAGGTTTCACGGTGAATGAAAGCGGCCGCGGACGAAATTGGATTGCATTCACTGGCAATGCCGGACAGGTTTCCCGCGCACTGCATACGTCCATTCACAAGTTTCAGGTGAATGGAGAATTGCACTATGCCAATACGACTGAGCCTTCGCTCCCTGAAGCTCTGGTCGACGTAGCGGGCGGCTTTATCGGGCTGAATGATTTCCGGTTCAGGAGCAGCGCCAGAATCGGTCCCGCTTTCACCACCGCTAGCTCCGCGCATTATCTTGCGCCGGAAGACTACGCAACCATCTACAACATCGCCCCGATTTATAAAGCCGGGTTTGACGGTACGGGCCAGAGTATTGCCGTTGTCGGCGAATCGGCCATTCTGGTATCGGATTTGAGAGCTTTCAAGACGCGTTTTAACTTGCCGGCTAACGATGCGAAAGTAATTCTGTATGGCGGTCCCGATCCGGGATTTTCCGATGTGGACCGCCAGTTTGAAGCGAACCTGGATTTGGAATGGGCAAGTGCTCTGGCACCGAAAGCGAGCCTCACCTACATCTATGGCCCAAATGTTTTTACCGCGCTCATCACGGCGGTAAATCTGAATACGGCACAGGTGGTCAGCATCAGTTATGGTGCATGTGAACTGAACATCAGCCCCTTCTATCGCTCTTTTGCGCAACAGGCGAATGCGCAGGGAATGACGATTCTGGTGGCTTCGGGGGATTCGGGAAATGCGGGATGCGACGGGCATAATTCTGAACTGTTTGCCTCCCGCGGTCAGATTGTCTCGTTTCCTTCCAACTTGCCGGAGGTCACGTCGGTTGGCGGCACTCAGTTTGTGGAAGGCGATGGTAAATATTGGGCCGCGACCAACACCGCAAATGGGGGCTCTGCTCTTTCCTACATTCCGGAAGTTCCTTTAAAAGAATCCGATTCATTCGGCTTATTTGCCGGAGGAAGCGGCGCCAGCAGAATTTATCCTAAGCCTTTGTGGCAGGCAGGCCCTGGTGTTCCCAACGATGGGATGCGGGATACGCCAGACATGTCTCTTACTGCCGCTGGACACGATGCCTACCTGGTCTATTTTTCCGCGCCGGGGTTTCAAGCCGGTCTGTATCCTGTAAGCGGCACGTCGGCTTCGGCGCCCGCCATGGCCGGCATTGTGGCCTTGTTGAATCAATACCAAGTCTCCAAGAATTTTCAGAAGCAGCCGGGGTCTGGAAACATTAACCCACAGCTATACCGGTTGGCGCAGACAGCGCCTTCGGCTTTCCACGACATTACAAGCGGCGATAATTACGTGAATTGCGTCCAGGGCAGTTTGGATTGTTCCACTGGATTTTTCGGGTATCAGGCCACGCCCGGTTACGATTTAGCCACCGGTTTGGGCTCAATCGATGTAAACAGTCTGATTACAAACTGGAATACGGCGTCGGCCAGCGTTTCCGTGATGCTGACCGCGGATACAGCCCGGCTTAGCTTGAATGACACAGTGACCGCCACTGCCCGAATTTTAGTGGTCTCCGGGAGCGGTGCGCCGACAGGCAACATCGATTTCAGTGTGGGAGGCATTCCTTTTGGTTCCGTGCCCCTTTCCTACGATTCCACTTCGCCTTATGCCACGGCATCTCTTCAGGTGGGGCGCCTGGGCGTGGGCCGCTACGTGTTAACAGCGGAATATTCTGGGGACGCGACATTCAGCAGCAGTGGCGCGACGCTTCCTCTGCAGGTAATCGCGCCCGCGGGTGCCGCGGCCATCGTGCTGACCGGCCCGTCGCGGGTTTATCCCACCGATGCAATCAACCCGCAAGCCAGTGTTTATCAGACCTTCCTTACTCTGAGGGAGCAAGGGGGCGTGGCAGCTGTGGTCACGGGATTCACCATTGATGGACAGCCCCAGCCGCTTGAGAAATATTTTCCGACTACTGCGCTGCAACCTAATTCCAGCCTTACGATTCTGGTCCCGTTGCGTGATGTTGTAACTTTCTCAACCCACACCTTTGAGGTGCAGTATATCGATGCAAGTGGAGTAGCGGGCAATCGCCAAATCAGCGTCAATTACTATCCGCTTCCGGAATTTAGCGATATCGGTTTGAGAGCTTTCCCGCAGTCTGTGGTGCAGGATATGTCGAAGCCTTCGTGCCAGTGGCCAGTCCGACTAAGCATTGATGACCTGGGCGGATTCAGCGATACCATTGCGGGGCTTTCTGTAGGATTCGTGGATTATACCAGCCAGATTACGGCTATCTTCGGCACGCCACGGCTGGAAAATCTTGGCTCGCTACAGGGCACGCTGTGCTTAAGCGGGTATACGGCACCGACGACTCTGACCGTTGAAGTGGATTTTGCCAGCGGACTGACGCCGCAGGTTACGGTAACGCTGCTGCCCGTTCCGGCGGCACCAGGGAAGATATCGGCGAACCCGGCCAGCGTGAAGTTAAATGCCAGCCCGGGAATTACCGGACAAGCAACAGCTACGGTGAACGTTAGCGATAAGAGCCAAGCCTGGACGGCGGCAATTGTCCCGGCAAATCGAACCACCGGCTGGCTCACCACATCGCAACTTTTCGGCACCGGGCCGGGTCAGATCGCGCTTACCGCGTCGGGCACGGGTTACGCACCGGGAGCTTACCGCGCCACTCTGCTGATCCAATCGCCAAGCGCGATTCCGCAAACTATTGAAGTGCCAATTCTATTTGTGAATGGCGGCAGCACCACCGGCACGTTGATTACGGGTGTGGGGAATGCCGCTTACCCTGGCCAGACTACTCTCGCTCCCGGCATGCTGCTTTCCGTGGTGGGGACCAAACTGGCAAATACAACGACAACTGTTTCGACCAATCCTCTGCCTTATGCCACCGCCGGCGTGACAGCGACCGTCAATGGTGTTGCCGCGCCGATTCTCTATGCCTCTCCGGAGCAGATCAATCTGCAGGTGCCTTTTGGAGTGAGCGCCGGGCCTGGGGTAATCGGGATTAATAACAATGGCGAGGTCGCTGGTTTTTCAGTCCGTATTGCACCCGCCGCGCCGGGCATTTTCACGGATGCCTCCGGCAAGTTGACCCCTACCGCATCGGTTCTTCAGAACAGTTCCATTACGGTTTCCCTGACTGGGTCTGGCGACATCGCGTCAACCCTGCGCACCGCATTTGCTCCCGCGCTAAACACATCGGCAGCGCTTCTGCCCAAACCGCTATTGCCAATATCCGCTACGATCGGCGGAGCCCAGGTATTTATCACATTCGCCGCTACCAGTCCAGGCCTGTTTGGCGTGACGCAGGTAACGCTGTTAGTCCCCGAATCCGTCCCGACGGGGTTGCAGCCGGTCGTGATTACTATAAACGGCGTTGCTAGTAACGCAGCGCTTGTTACAGTGGAGCCCCCAGCCGGGAATACCACGCAACCGTAATGCTATCGAGGGGAAAGAATGTCGACCGCGTTCTGCAATGAGCGGCTCTTGATTTGTTTGACTCGCGCGAAGGCCGCTTGTGCCTCAGTTTCCCTTCCCAGTTGCTGGAACGCTTTCGCCAGCTGATATTGAATGGCCGATTCATCGGGTTTCAGCGTGGAGGCCTTTTTCAGAAATGAAACCGCCTCCTGTGGTCTTCGCTGCTCTACGGCAATTCGGCCCAGATAGTACAGCGGACCCCAAAAATCGGGAGTCATCTGGTGTGCACGCGTTAACAGGGCAATTCCTTCCGCTGGCTGGGTGCGTGAGACCAGGGCCCCCAGAAAATAGAGCGCTTCGGCATCATCAGAGCCGGCTTTTCGCAATTCTGCCTGGGCGTCTTCGTCACGTCTCAGGCTGGTGAAAGCTTTCCCCAACTCCCGGTGAACGCCATCGAACCTGTCGTCCACCTGAATGGTCTGCTGAAAAAATTTCACGGCTTGCTCGAAATCACCCGTTTCGTAGCTAGCCTTACCCATCAGAAAACTCGCTTGCGTGGGGCTGGCGACTTTCATCATCGCAGTGAAAGCCGTTTGTGCTTCGGCATGGCGCTTCAGCCTTGTCAAAGCTATGCCCTGCATGTATAAAGGAGCCGGATTACCGGGATCGTCAGCGCTTAAGGGAAGCAAAACGTCCAGCGCTGACTGGTATTGCGCCAGGAAGAGCCGGCAGGACGCCAGAAGCTCGCGCGCTTGCAGGTTAGCAGGGTCTTCTGCACTCAGACGTTGAAATATTTCCGCTGCAGCGCTGTATTGTTCCTGTTTGAGATACGCCAGGCCCAGATTCGTGAGCAAACCCTTATCTAAGGGAGCCAGTTTTAACGCTGACTTGTATACATCGATTGCTTGCGAGTACCGGCGGGATTTGGAGTAGACCACACCTAAATTTCCCAGCGCCCCGATATTGCGCGGCTCCAATTTCAAAACCGAACGGAAACCCGCCTCCGCTTCCGGATAGTTTTGAGCCTCAAGCGCTGCGGAGGCTCTGCTGAAAATGTCTGCTGCGGAATCCGCCCCCCAAACTGGCGAGGCGGAAACAATTAGAAACGCAAACTTAGAATAGAAGCTTGATCCCAAGTTGAATATTACGGGGGTCGCGCGTCGCCGTTATCTGGCCGGTGCTGCCCGAGGTGGATGCAGTGACCGCATTACTGGGGTTAGGAACGTTAATTCCGCCGCTTACTGATGACCATTGAGTATGGTTGAACGTGTTAAACGTTTCCACGCGAAGCTGAGCGGAAAGACGCTCCGTGATCCGGGTGTTCTTGTAGAGCGAAATGTCCCAATTGTTAATACCGGGACCGCGAAGGGCGTTGCGGCCCAGATTGCCGAGTGAGCCTTGCGCCGGGCGGGCAAACGCGAGCGGGTTGAAGAAGTTGAAGCGGGTCTGAGTGCTGGGGTAGATTTGACCACCAATGTAATCGGCGCGCTGCCCAGATGATCCTGCAAGCGTTCCGGTGTCTCCATTTGCCGTGACGTTGATAGGTGTGCCGCTCCAGAACCGAGTGATCCCGGCCAGCGTCCATCCGTTTGCCGCAGCTTTTAGAAATCCGTTGTCTTTGGTGACGGAAGGCAATTCATAAACGTAATCGAAATTGAACACGTGTTCGCGATCGAATCCAGCGAGAGCATAATCGCGCTTGCGGTCATACGCGTATCCGATTGCGTTGCCGTCCGCATCCGTTTCGTCCAAAGCCTTCGACCATGTGTAGCTCGCGTTCAGGGTGAGGTGGCGCGCGAATCGGCGGCTCAGGCGGGTCTGCAGCGCGTGGTAGTTGCTGGTAGCGCCGAACTCAGTGAAATTGACGCTCTGAAAACCGGGGTACGGCCGTACCGCGTTGTTTGTGAAGTTCACCCCGCTTAGCAAAGTGCTGCCCGGCGCCGTGGTGGTATTGAGAGGCAACTGGCCCAAATCGCGATTGTATTGCAGATGGCAATCAGCATTACCAACGTATCCGACGTCAATAGTAGTTTTTCCACCGAGTTCACGCTGGATATCGAAAGACCAGGAGTAAGTAGTGGGTATCTGCCCTTTTTTATCTACAGCCGTAACATTGACCGGCGAAATGGTCCCAGTAGCAGCAAGGGATGGGGAGAGCTGGTCAAGATTACCGCCGTAAAGCTGGGGCGTGACGACCAAGGGAGGGTTACCCAGTCCTCCGAAGTTATAAACGTTCTGTTGAGCGCGCTCATAAAAGACGCCGCCGCCGACACGAATGGCCGTTTTTCCATCACCGAAGGGATCCCATGCGATGCCAAGCCGCGGTGCCAAGTTGTTATAGCGATGCTGGACGCCGCCCAAAGGCAGACCGCCCGTGCCTTCCAGGACAAGTCCATTGAACGGATTGCCCGAGCCCTGAATGATGCTGCCGTTCAACACGCCGGACTGGGTGTTGATTTTGACTGACTGGCTGCGGTCATACAGGTTGGGCTCAAAGTAGCTTTGCAGGAACTTGCCACGCGTATAGGTTGGGCCTTCGTAAGCCCACCGGATGCCATATTCCAGCGTGAGATTCTTGGTAATTTTCCAACTGTCCTGCACGAAGGCCTCGGTAGAAAAGAATCGGAATGATCCGTAGTAGATGCCGCGCGTTTGAAAGGCGTTTGTGTAATTGCCCAGCAGCATGTTGCCAAAAGTATTGCCGGTGTCATTTGGATTGTTCGCACTGGAGCCGAAATTCAGATTGAGCGCATCGCTCCAGCCAGGCTGCTGTTTATTGTCATTCCAATTGAAATAAACGCCGGTCTTGAACGTGTGCGCGCCGCGGGTATGGGTAAGATTGTCAGTCCAAGCGTACGTTTTGCCTTCGCTGCGCCAATTCGCCTGGAAAGGCGAGAAACTGCACGCACCGATCCCGCAATTAAAAGTGGGGAACCTGCTTCGTACATTCTGGTCAGGGTACAGTTCCTGAAACTTGAATCCAAGGGAGGTGCGGTTATAAGAAGCCGTTGGCGTTCCCGGTACAACGTCTACTACTTGGGTGAGATGGTTGTAATTGAAGATCAGCTCATTCGTGGTGCGCGGCGAAATTACATTCACCAGATTCCATGACCAGCTAGCCCCTGGTTTTTCGCGAAACTGCGGATACACCGGATACGGGGTACTGCCAAAAATGCCGACACCCTGCTGTTCCTGCTGAGCATCGTCCGCCCAGCGGAAGAAGAAATTCATGTTCGGGTTGATGTTGTAATCCACCCGCGCCACCTTTCCGTTCTTGTTGAAGGTGTAGGTGTCCTGGAAAGGAAAGCGAACGAGTTCAGGGCTGTTCGGCGTGGGCGAAGCCAGCGCGCGATTCGGGAAGCTGAGCAGTTTGATAAAAGCGCCCGCGTTCTGATTGAACTGCGACTGGGGAATCGTATTGTTTGGATAAGGCGTTCCGCCAATCGCGCGGCCGGAAGAATCTCGAACAATAGTTCCCGGCTGGAAGACTGTGCCTACTGGGACGTTGTTGCTGCCGGCTATAATTTGCTGGCTGCCATCGGCGTTAGACCGGTACAACTGGCGAAAATCGCCATTCAAAATTTGTTGGGTCGGAATGTCAATGAAGGTATTGCTACCATTTGGACGCGTGGCACGGGTGCCTTCGTAATTGAAGAAGAAAAATAGCTTCTTGTGATCGCCAGTCGAAAACTTTGGAATCAGCACGGGACCACTCAGGTTCCCGCCGAACTGGTTGAACCGCAGCTTGGCAACTAGGCCGGTAGTATCGAAAGGCTTGCGCGCATCCAGAGCGTCATTGCGCAGGAACTCATACGCCGTGCCGTGGAATTGGCTGCCGCCGGATTTCGTATTGATCGAAATCATGATGCCCGGGTTGCGACCATATTCGGCATTGAAGGCGCTGGTCTGCAGTTTAAATTCACCAACCGCATCCAGACTGATCTGCGTGTACTGGCCGTCATTGGCACCTACATCCGTGTTGATTGCTCCATCCAGGAAGACATTGTTGCTGCTTCCGCGTTGGCCATTCACATTGAAAGAATTCGTGTTGTTGAAAGCCAGCCGGAAATCGCTCGAATCATTCGAAACAACCCCGGGTAGAGTGCGCATCAGCGATTGAAAATCGCGGCCGTTCAGTGGCGTTTCGGTCACTTCTTTGGAGCTGATGACGTAAGATTTCTGCGCGGTGGTGGTTTCTACGGTGGGAATCTGGGTCTCGACTGACACCGATTCTGTGAGCTGGCCCAAATCGAGCGACAGGTTACCTAAATTCAGTACCTGGGTTTGATCAAGCGTAATGTTCTTGGTTTCGAAAGTTTTGAAGCCGGTGGCCTCAATTCTGACAGTATATTGACCGGGAAGAAGGGGAACCAGGTAAAACGTTCCTTCTCTGTTTGTGGTGGTCTCGCGTGCAATGATCTTTTTTTCCTGGTCGAAAGCCCTTACCGTGGCGTTCGGAACGCTGGAACCACCGGCATCCCTGACGTTCCCTTGAATGGATCCGGTTTGCGCGTTTGCCACGCAGGCACCGAAAATAAAAGCAGTACTGAGTAATGCGAAAGATAAACGAGACATGGTTCTCCTGAAGTTTGCGACTTTGCTCAATTGTATTTCAAATTAGTTTATAGGGGAACGGAAAAAATTAGGCAACAAAATCAAAAGCGACAACTTCATGCAGTTCAATCGAGGGAACGTCCACATGAACACCGCTTCGATTCTGCCGAAAAGCAATATTTTTTCCAGCCACCAGGAGGTGCGCTCTCGCGATGCGCTTCCCCTCCGGAACTTTCAGAGACACCTGCTGGCGCGACAAAGGAATAATTTCACGTAAGGGACCTTTCATCGCCATGGGGTTAGTAAGGTTTACCAAATGAACGGTCATTGACTCTTTTTGTCGCCAAATCGCAACGTCTACAAGTCCCGCGCCTTGCACTGTCAGGGGTTGTGGCTCCTGGTTAGCCCACTGGACGGCGTTCCTGAGCAGCTTTCCGTGATCTACATCCAGTACCTCCCAAAACGTCCGATCCAGATCGAAAGGGAAGTACACAACGCGGCAGCGGCCGATCTGCCTGAGAAAAACGCCTGGCTCCTTCGTCTGCAAGGGGCGGGGAAATACGGCTTCCATTGGCAGATCCGGGTACGTCGGGACGATTGTGAGCGGGGAGGTTATGCCGGATGTAGTCTGGCGCACGCGTACCCGGGTCACACCGTTGATAATGCGCGTTGCATCTTCGAAACCTGCCAGCAAAGGATGAAAACGGCCGGTCGCATCTTTTTCGAGAGTCAGATACGAATTCAGCATGGGCCCTTCCAAGCTGCCTTCGAACGAGACTCCGAAAAGCGAAGCCAATCCAAAATCTTTCCTCCGCGCTCCCCATTCGTCATAGAGCGATGTTTCGTGCGTAGCAACGATATTGCCGCCGCGTTCGGCAAAAGCCTGAAGCTGTGCGCATTGTTCCCTGGAAAGCGCGGCAATATTCGGCAGAATCAGAGTGCGGAAACGGTCGATGTGTGCCGCATCCAGCAGCCGGTCATGCACCATCTCAAACGGAATCCGGGCCTCTACCAGCGCCTGATAGAATCCAAGCGCGGGGTCCTCCACTTTGGCATGAGCTTTTAGCCCGCCATAAAATGTAGCCGTCTGCTGTGAGTAAACGATCGCGACCTTCGCGAGAGATTCTTCATTGCGCAGATACTTTTCATTCTTGTAGTGCCATGTATAAAGCTCTTCCACAACCGGCAGCCAACGGCGGTCAATGGGCTTCGCGTTGAACTTGGTAAACCAGGGCCGCAGGCCTTGCGCGATACCGTCTGCCACCCACATGCGTATTTCGGGGCTGCTTTGAACGGAGTCCTTCCACCTGTATTCTTCTTCCAGCCCGACGCTGAAGATTCCAGCAATGGCTTTGTTTCCAAGAGTGGCGCGATACTCTTTACCGTTCTTTCCGTTGGCCCAGGGAAGCATCAAGCCGTGGCGTGCCTGGCGATCGGCAAACAGGGTTGGGGCAAGTTCGCCAACGGTCTTCATGTCAAGTTCGCTCAGTGCGCCGCCGCCAGCGTTGGCAAGGTATGCCGCTTCCGGATTGATGGCTTTGATTTTCGAATCCCACAAACGCCACAGATCGAAAAGACGCTTCTGATGCCACAGAATATACTGCCTTCTCGAAGGAACTTGAGGATCGAGAGTACGCGGCAGATCCAGGCCAGAGAAAGCCCCGAAATTATTTTGGCAGTGCTGGCAATAGCACATGCCCGAACCGGCCCAACGGTTTGTAAAAATGCCATCAACCTTGTATAAACGCATGATTTCGTCATGGATGAGAGGCATGTAATCGAAGTTATAAGGACCCAGCGCGCAGGTGATCCACAGTTCACGGTCAGAACCGTGGCGGCGCTTGTTGCCGCTAGCGTCAACCGCGATCCAATCCGGGTGCGCGTCATAAACATCCTGGTGAACGGCGTGGGGGTCCGTGCGGGCAATGACGTTCATGCCTAACCCGCGGCAAGCCCTGGTGAGATCACCGAAAGAATCGCGGTCACCCAGCCACTTGCTCCGGTAGTGCAGCGGAACTTGTGTCGGATAGAAAGCAACACAGCCTCCGGCACTCAGACAGGCGGCATCCGCGTGAATACGGCGAAAGTAATCCACCCAGAAAGCCTGATCGTAATTGCCCGGATCATCTTCGACGAAGGCCAATTGAGCCCAACGCATGGGCTTGTCGAACCAGCCAGCCTGGGGCGGGGCAGCCTGCGCGGAAAGGAGTGTGCCTGCGGCTGCGGATGCCTGGAGGAACTCGCGGCGATTCATTATCGTTTTAAAAAGGTCCGTTCGACAGAGCGAACTACCAATCGATTACTGAACCATCATCAGGGTCAAAGCGCGTGCGGTATTCCTGGGGCTCGCCCACCTGCGCGCGCAATTTGTCTTCGTCAATGGTGATGCCAAGACCGGGGTCGGTGGGAAGCTCGCGGTGGCCATTCTTTACCGGGGGCAAAGGTTTTGCCAGCAGGTTGGCATGTTCCATGTCGCCACGCTCCTGGATCAGGAAGTTGGGGACCGAGGCCGCCACCTGCAGGCTGGCCGCAAGGGAACACGGACCCTGAGGATTATGCGGCGCGATGGGTGCATAGTAGGCCTCGGCCATCCCAGCGATCAGACGAAGTTCCGTTATTCCGCCCGCGTAGCAAACGTCTGGCTGCAGAATCATGGCCGCATGTTTTTCCAGAATTTCCCGGAAGCCCCACTTGGTAAAAATTCGTTCGCCTGTGGCAAGCGGGATATGGGTTTTCTTGGCCAATTCGGCCATAATGTCTACGTTCAGCGGCTGAACGATTTCTTCGTAGAACCAGGGGTGGTAAGGCTCTAACGCTTTGATCAGCAGAGATGCCGTCGGGGGCTCGACCGCTCCATGAAAATCGATGGCGATATCTACGCCCGAGCCATGGGTTTTACGAAGGGCCCCGAAGCGCTCCACCACCTCATCTACAAATTTCTGACCCTCAATGTACTTGAACGCCGCCCGCGACGCACTGGGAGAGACCTTCATGGCATTCACGCCGTTGGCCGAGTTCACCTGTCCGTAGACGCGTATGCGGTCGCGAGTAGGGCCGCCAAGCAGCTTATACACCGGCACTCCATAAACTTTTCCCTTGATATCCCAAAGTGCCTGATCGATACCGCTCAGGATCGCGGTCTTAATCGGGCCGCCCCGGTAAAAGGCGCCGCGTTCAATCGCCTGCCAGTGGAAAACTACGCGGTTCGGATCTTGTCCAATCAGGTAGCGGCCCACTTCAAGAGCCCCCGCAGCGCAAGCTTTTGCATCGTCCTTAAGCATCTCGCCCCAACCGGTGATTCCCGCGTCCGTTGAGATCTTCACAAACACCCAGGAATTCTTGAGCACGAACGTCTCAATCTTGGTGACCTTGATGTTGTCCTTGGGCCCGATTGCGGCTGCATTGGTGCGTTCCGTGGTGAACAAGGCGTCAAGCCCGAACAGAGTTCCCGTGGCGAGAGCTGAACGCAATAAAGACCGGCGATCGATTAGTGGGTTTTTCAATGTATGTCTCCTCTGCTAGAACTGAAAACGGATTCCCATCTGCAACTGCCTGGGGTTACCTACAATGCTGGTGATAGTGCCCGCCTGCCCATTCCCGATATTCGCGTTCGGCAAACCAAACTGCGGGTGATTCAAGACGTTGAAGGCCTCCGCCCGGAATTCGAAGCGCGTCTGTTCGCGAATTACGAAGTTTTTAAACAAGGAGAGATCGAGGTTAGTTCGGTGCGGCCCGCGCAGGGTATCACGGCCTGCATTTCCATATGTGTATTGAGCCGGAATACTGTACGAGGCGATGCTAAACCATTGCTGCAAGGTTCCTGGATAAGTAACCGGTGCCAACGTGTTCGGGCGGCTCCCTGTCCCGGTGTTGGTTGTGGAAGTTTGTAAAACCGGCGAAAAAGGCTGACCCGTTTGAGCCGTTAGAATTCCATTCGTTTGCCATCCGCCAAGCACCCAATCGGCTGGCCCGCCGTAATTCAAAAATCTCTTCCCTTTCCCGAAAGGAAGCTCGGCAAGGAAGCTGACGGTAAGACGCTGGCGTATATCGATGATGGAATCCGCGCGCTCAAGATAGAGATAACGAGGGTCCTGCGGCTGCGGGCCGGCGGCGCCTCCGCCGAATTCCAGAGGCACGTTATCGATTGCGTGGGACCAGGTGTATCCCAACAAAACGCTAACACCCCGATTGAACCGTTTGTCGGCGGTCAACTGCAATCCGTAATACTCGCTCAGTCCGTTCGTCGTGAAGTAGTTTACGTCGGTGACGCCGGGAACCAGCGAGAAAAGCGGCCGGCGTGTGTTCAGGGCTGTCGCGCCCGGAACAGCTTGATTTGCGTTGTAGGTGTTGTACAGGTGCCTCCCCAGGTTGCCGACAGTAGCTGCCTTAAGCACCATCTGAATCGGTGTGATTTCCTGTTCCACGGTGAAGTTGAATTGTTCGGCATACGAAGGGCGGAATTTGGGATCGACCGCAAACATGACGCCGGTCGGGTTATTCGCCAGGGCTAAATTGAAGGGAGGCAGCGGTGCGAAACCATCACTTACTCGCTGTCCGGGCGTGACCGTGATGTCTCCGGGAGAATTGCTCACCGTCAGGCCAAAAGGAAGTTGCCGGAACAGGCGCAAACTGCCACCCTCGCTGCCCGTTGGGTTGTAAAAGAGACCGAACCCGCCGCGAAGAACAGTGTGGCTGAGCGCCTGGTAAGCAAAGCCGAATCGGGGGCCGAAATTTTTATAGTATGCCTGAACATCGGCATTTTGACCTATGCCATTTTGTCCAGCAACATCGATCTTGCCTGTTCCAATGTTGAAATTTGCCCAGCGGTTTCTCACTTCAGAAAACGGAGTGTAGTAATCCCAACGCAGCCCTAAATTAAGGGTCAACTTTTTGGTGATGCGCCAATCGTCGGCAAAATAAAGACCCAGTTCGCTGCCGCGCTGGCCAGGCCAATTCAACGTGTAGTCATGGCCGATCAAAGTAGGGTTGCCGAGCAGGAAACTTGCGGCGGCATCCCCGCCCACGCCGGCAGGTTGCCTCGAATCCGTGAGCGCGGAGGAAAAGTTAAAGCGGCCATTCCCCATATTGGTCTGATAAATAGTGAGCTGACGCCGCCGAAAATCCACTCCCCATTTCAAGGTGTGCGCGCCCCGCGTCAACGTCATGTTATCCACGTATTCGAACGTGTTTTCGCGGCGGAACAAAGGAAGGGAACGAGTCTGGCCGATTCCTAAATAGCCAGCCGACGAAAATATTGGCAGGTTCTGTTCGTTCGGTGTCACATTAGCATTCGGCACACCAAGCTGGTTGCCCAGCCCGGCTCCGGGTGCATACTGATTGGCGGTATAGTCCAAGCGGTAGCGATTGTAACCAGCGCGAAATTCGTTCACGAGTGTGGGAGTGATAACCCGGATGTAGCTGGCCACTGCATGCTGCGCGGGCTGGAAAGAGATGCCCGCAAAAGCGGCTTCATCGCTCAGATTCACCGGCCCTGAAATGCCGGGAATCGTCGTAGTTGGGTACGTGCTGGGAACCATGGTTTGCGTGTTCTGAATGGAATAGCGCGCAAAGAATTGGTCTTTCGGAGAGATCTGGTGATCTACGCGCACATCGCCCTGATTCCAATTCTGTTGCTGAATCAGATTCGCCAGATAGTTATTGAAGCGGCCGGGAGAAGTTGGTACAGGATAGGCATTCAGAACTTTGACCGAGACTGGGTCAAACCGGGAAGCTGGAATCTGATTGTTGGCAAACTGATCGCGGATAAACCCAGATCCGTTCGGGTTGGCGCGCGTAGTGAGTGGATCATAGATTGGCGCTGTTTCGCTGAAATCGCCGGCACGCATTTTGAGAGTGGGGACATTGCCAAGAATGAACTGCTGCGAACTGCGGCGATAGCCTTCGTAATCTACGAAGAAGAACGTCTTGTTGCGGCCGCTGTACAGCTTGGGAATCACAACAGGGCCGCCCAGGGATCCACCGAATTGACTCAGGCGAAACGAAGGAAAGGCTGTTCCTTTTGGGCTGAAAAAGTTCCGTGCGTCCATGGCGGAGTTGCGTAGAAATTCGAAAAGGCTGCCATGGGGCTGGTTCGCGCCAGATTTGGTGATCACATCCACCACCGCGCCGGAGTTTCGGCCGATATCCGCACTGTACAGATTGGTCTGAATCTTGAACTCACGAACAGCTTCCACCGCAGGCCGGAGGACGATCGAGAGCGTGAGTCGTTCATTGTCATCGATTCCGTCGTAAAGAAAATTGTTCGATCCTTCGCGGTTTCCATTCGCGAAAATTTCAGTGCCGGGGCGGCGGTCATCAGGCCGCGCACCGCTCATAATGGTGCCGCCTGCTGAGAATCCAACACCGTTGACTCCCGGACTCAGCGTGGCGAGCTGTATGAAGTTCCGGCCATTCAGCGGCAGTTGATTCACCAGCTTTTCATTCACAACTGTTCCAAGGGATGACGATTCGGCTTCGAGCAGCGGAGGCTGGCCCGTGATCTCCACGGTATCCGCCATCTGGCCCAGTTGGAGCGTGAGATCAACGCGAGCCTGCTGATTGATCTGCAGGCTTAGACCCGTCTGGACTAACTTGCTGAACCCGTTTGCCTCTACGTTGAGTGTGTAATCGCCGGGAGCGAGTTGGGTAAGAAAATAGCCGCCGTCTTTGCCGCTCTCTGAACTTCGGGCCGCATTGGTTGCCAGGTTGGTGGCTGTCACTTTCGCACCGGGAACGACAGCGCCGGAAGAATCAAGGACTGTGCCACTCAACTCGGCGGACGCTACCTGTGCCGCGCAGGGCGATGACAATAGAAGCACTGCCGTCAGCAGTAAAATCGTTTTCAACATAGAAGCATCTCCCTCCAGCAACCAGGCTGGTCTTCAGTATTTATACCGCAGCTAGTTATCGTTTTGAAAAGGAGGATTGCCGCAACGTCACCCCTTTCCTTGCTTCGAAATCGCCACGAACGCTTTCGTTTTCGGATCGATGCAATGCGGAAACTGCACGTGCTCAGCATTATTAGAAAGCGCGATTGCCAGATGATCGATGTTGGCGTTGCGCCGCCGGGCGCGTACCTTAGCCTCTGAAATGGCTTCGTCCTCCGTCAGCGGCACCGCTCCGCTCAGCGTAGTAACGGTATGAAGGTGCACAATCTTGCCGCTGTCGTCGTATAGCGCGACGACCTGTATGTGCTCTACGGAAGGAAGATTTTTCCCTCCAGACATGCCAAAACCGATCATGAATTACCCCTTTTGCTTGACCACTTAAAGGTTGCCTCGTCCAACACTAGGCCAGAAAAACAGGTTGACGATGAAATCCGCGCTGCTATTCGTAACGCCAATCTCATACGTGATGCTGGTCAGGCCGCTACGGATCACAATTGATCTCGGATGCCCGGAGAGCGATCCGCCAAAAAACGAAAATGTTTCATTTGTCGGAAGCGGCACGTTGCTGCCATCAGTCGTACACGCCACAAAAACACCGTAGGCCGTCACCGGAGTGCCTAAGGACGCCGACGCCGTATCAAAAGTAGCAAGAGCTATTTCCGCAATCACCGATGTGGGCCCGCTGGGCATCCGAAGCGTGTGTGAAGCAGAAGATTGTCCACGCCCGCCAGTACTTACGGTGTGGTAGGCAACCATCATTCCGTCCATAATAGACTCCTCCATTTCTCCCTGCGGTCCGCATCTGCCGAGTTAAACGCTCTAGTGTAATTGATTTTTTTCGAGGCGCCAAAGCTTTCGTGGCTCTGTTTCTTGCGGAGCAAAATCATGGCGGATACAAAATTGAGGAAGGTTGCCCTTCTGAGCGGAGGGGCGGGTGCAATTTCCAACGCGCTTTTTCTAACTAACAAGGAAAACCCAGAGAAGTTCGACATCACCAGCTACCAGATGGGCTGGCGCCTGGGCGGTCTGGGTGCCAGCGGGCGCAAATTGGAGGTCTCGGGCTGAATTGAAGAGCATGGACTTCATCTGTGGGGCGGCTTCTATGAAAACGCGTTCGCTATGATGCATCGCATTTATGAAGAAGCAAATTGTCCCGCTGGTGCCCCTTTTATCTGTGGTCTTCGATCCTCAGAATCCACAGTCTACGATCGCCGCTTTCAAACCGCTCGACTGTGTGGTGTTCGGCGATTATTTCAATGAACACTGGACGATGTGGAAAGTGGGTGAAGTCGAAAAAAAACAGGAGTTACACCCAGTAAAACTTAATTATTCCGGTAGTTAGCGGACTTTCCATCCCACGGGCCAAAGAACACCACCATCGCTGGCTTCGCGGCTTTTAAAGCAGCTGCTCCCTT